>CACXEB010000153.1 GCA_902766515.1 uncultured Eubacteriales bacterium | reverse complement strand
GAGGCCCAGCCGGCGCTGGCCCGGCTGATCCGGGCCATGGCGGAGACGCCGCAGGAGCCCGCCTTTCACGGCGAGGGCGACGTCTGGACGCACACCCGCATGGTCTGCGAGGCGCTGACCGGGCTGCCCGGCTTCCGGGAAAGCCCGCCGGAGCGCCGGCAGGCGCTGGCCCTGGCCGCCCTGCTGCACGACATCGGCAAGCCCGCCTGCACCCGGACGGAAAACGGCCGGCTGGTCTCCCCGCACCACGGCCCTGTCGGCGCCGCCATGGCCCGCACGGTCCTGTGGACGGCGTTCGGCCTGTGCGGCGCGCCCGCCGCGACCGCCTTCCGGGAGGCGTGCTGCTGCCTGATCCGGTACCATACGCTGCCCCAGCACCTGTATGACCAGGACGATCCCGGGCGGCGGGCGCGGCGGATCGCCTGCATCGGCGAGCTCGCTCCGGCCTTCAGCCTGTCCGCCCTGATCACCCTGGGGGAAGCGGACGCGCTGGGCCGCGTCTGCGGCGACCGTCAGGCCCTGCTGGACGACCTGGCCCTCAGCCGGGAGACGGCGCGGGAGGCGGGCTGTGCGGACGCGCCCTACCCCTTCGCGTCGGCATATACGAAGCGGGCCTACTTCCGGGGCGGCCAGGTCTGGCCGGACCAGGCGCTCTACGACGACAGCTTTGGCGAGGTCATCCTGATGTGCGGCCTGCCGGGCGTCGGAAAGGATACCTTCATCCGGAAGCGCTGGCCGGAGCTGCCCGTCGTCTCCATGGATGACATCCGCCGGTCCCAGGGCATCCGCCCCACGGACAACCAGGGCCGGGTCGCGCAGGCGGCCCGGGAGCAGGCGCGGGCCTTCCTGCGGCAGCGCCGGCCCTTCGTCTGGAACGCCACCAGCCTGACCGCGCTGCGCGAGCAGCAGGTCAGCCTGTTTGAACGCTACGGCGCGCGGGTGCGCATCGTCTACCTCGAAACCTGCTACGCCGAAAACCTGCGGCGCAACGCGGACCGGCCGGACGCCGTGCCGGAGCACGTTTTCCACCGGATGCTGGACAGGCTTGAGCCCCCGCTGCCGGACGAGGCGGCGGCGGTCGAATGGATCGCCCACTGATACGCTGCCGAGGACCTGCATATGAACAGACGGATGATTGATCTTGAAACCTATCCCCGGCGCGGGCACTTCGCGCATTTTCTGCGCATGGACAACCCGTTTGTGGAGATGACCGCGGAGGTGGACATCACGGCCTGGCATGACCGGGTGAAACGGGAAGGACTGCCCTTCTTCCTGACCTTCCAGTATGCCGTCGTCCACGCCGCGAACCGGATCCCGGCGTTCCGGCAGCGCATCCTGGACGGCGGCATCGTGGAATACGCCTTTTGCGATCCTTCCTATACCGTCGCCCGCGATGACGGCACCTACGGCTACTGCCTGGCGCACGCGGACCAGCCTTTCGACGCTTACCTGGCGGAGGCGCGGGAAAAGCAGCGGGGGATCAGCCTCGGCCATGACCTTGCCGAGGAGGGCGATGTGCTGGGCCAGCTGTTCATCACCTGCGTGCCGTGGATCTCCTATACCGCCGTCCACATGCCCTGGCCGGACACGCGGTTTTCCAACCCGAGCATCGGCTGGGGCCGGTACGTCCGGGAGACGCGGCTCGTCCTGCGGGACGGCCGGCCCGCAGAACAGGAAACCGTGAGGATGCCCGTCACCGTCATGGCCAATCACGCCCTGGTGGACGGCATCCACCTGGCGCAGTTCTACCAATATCTGGACGAGGAGCTGGCGAAGCGCTGATGCATCCGGTCCCGCGCTTCGCTTTTTTTCTGTATCATTTTCCCGGACGGCGCCGGCAGCGGCCGAAAAAAGGTTGTGAACCGCGCCGAAACGTGCTATACTCTTTGCCAAACCTTCAGGAAGGCGGTAGGTAACCATGCGGAAGTACAGGGTCGGCGTCATCGGCGCGACAGGAATGGTAGGACAGCGGTTTGTGACTTTGCTCAGCGGGCATCCGTGGTTTGAGCTTGTATTGGTGGCAGCCAGCGCGCGCAGCGCGGGCAGGACCTACGGGGAGGCGGTGGCGGGCCGCTGGATGATGGCGGAGCCCTGCCCGGAAGCGGCCGCGAAGCTGACGGTCTATGACGCGGCCGATGTGGAGAAAGTGGCGGAGCAGGTGGACTTCGTATTCTGCGCCATCGCGGCGACCAAGGACGAGACCCGCCGCATCGAGGAGGCCTACGCCAGGGCGGAGACCCCGGTGGTCAGCAACAACTCCGCCAACCGCGCCGTGAGCGACGTGCCCATGCTGATCCCGGAAATCAACCACGCCCACATCGCGGTCATCGACGCGCAGCGCCGCCGCCTGGGCACCCGGCGCGGCTTCATCGCGGTGAAGCCCAACTGCTCGATCCAGAGCTATGTGCCGGCCCTGACGCCGCTCATGGACTTCGGACCGGAAAAGATCATGGTCTGCACCTACCAGGCGATCAGCGGCGCGGGCAAGACCTTCGAAACCTTCCCGGACATCCTGGACAACGTGATCCCCTACATCGGGGGCGAGGAGGAGAAGAGCGAGCAGGAGCCCCTCAAGATCTGGGGCAGCCTGAACGCCGACTGCTCCGCCGTGGTCCCGGCCGCGGCACCGGTCATCAGCGCCCAGTGCCTGCGGGTGCCCGTGTCCGACGGCCACACGGCCGCGGTCTCCGTGAGCTTCCGCAAAAAGCCCGCGATGGACGAGATCCTGGACGCGTGGGCCCAGTGGAAGACCCTGCCCCAGGAGCTGGGCCTGCCCAGCGCCCCGACCCCCTTCGTGCGCTACATGACGGAAAATGACCGGCCCCAGGCCAAGCTGGACCGGGACTTTGAGCGCGGCATGGGCGTGAGCGTCGGCCGGCTCCGGCCCGACCCGATCCTGGACTGGCGCTTCGTGTGCCTGTCCCATAACACGCTGCGCGGCGCGGCCGGCGGCGGCGTCCTGTCCGCGGAGCTGCTCTGCGCGAAAGGATGCATCGAACGCAAATAATCCCATGAGGTGATTGATTTGGGCCGATTATTGTTTCAGGGCGCGGCGACCGCGCTGGTGACTCCCTTCCGGGACGGCGGGGTGGACGTGCCGGCGCTGGACCGGATGGTGGAGCGCCAGCTGGACGCGGGCATCCAGGCGCTGTTTCCCTGCGGGACGACGGGAGAGCCCGCCACCCTCAGCGCGGATGAATGGGCGCTGGTGATCCGCCGGACGGTGGAGATCGTCCATGGCCGCGTGCCTGTCATCGCCGGGACCGGCGGCAACGACACGCGGGACGTGCTGGCGCGGGCCGAACGGGCCCGGGATCTGGGCGCGGACGCGCAGCTGTGCGTGACGCCGTACTACAACAAGACGACGCAGAAGGGCCTGCTGGCCCATTACCGCGCAATCACGGCAGGCTCCGACCTGCCGGTGCTGGTGTACAGCGTGCCCGGGCGCACCGGGATGAGCATCGCGCCGGAGACCTGCGCGGCGCTGGCGGAGGACGACCGGATCATCGGCCTCAAGGAAGCGGGCGGCGACGCGGGCCGGGCGGCGGACATCCTGGCGCTGTGCGGCGGCCGGCTGCCGGTGTACTGCGGGTCGGACGAGATCACCGTGCCCATGCTGGCCATCGGCGCGGCGGGCGTGGTGTCCGTGCTCAGCAACATCGTGCCCGGGCAGGTGGTCGAAATGACCCGCCGCCTGGCCGGTGGGGACGTGCGCGGGGCGGCGGCGCTGCAGCTCAGGTACCAGCCGCTCACCCGGCTGCTGTTCCGGCAGGTGAGCCCCATTCCCGTCAAGGCGGCCCTCGGGGCCATGGGCCTGTGCGAAAACAGCCTGCGCCTGCCCCTGACCGCGCTGGAGGGGGACGAGCTGCTGCCGCTGATCGCTGAACTCAAACGACTGGAGGTCATCCAATGAACGGAATCCTGCTGTGCGGCGCGATGGGCAAAATGGGCCAGGAAGTGGTGCGGTACGCCAACCAGTATGGCTTTGAGATCGCCGCGGGCATCGACTTTTGCACGGCGTCGGACGCCGGCTTCCCGCTGTACGCGGGCTTCACGAGCTTCATCCGCGAGCAGGCGGACATCATCGTCGATTTTTCACGGCCGTCCGCCCTGCCGGACCTGGTGGCCTACGCCCGGGCGCACAAGCTGCCCTGCGTGCTGGCCAGCACGGGCTACGGCCCGGCGGAGGAGGCGCTGATCCGCGAGGCGGCGCAGGAGCTGCCCATGTTTGTCAGCGCCAACATGAGCATCGGCGTGTACGTGCTCAAGAAGCTGATCACCACCGCCCAGGCGCTGATGCCCCAGGCGGACATCGAGATCATTGAAAAGCACCACCGCCAGAAGGAGGACGCGCCCAGCGGCACGGCCGTGGCCTTGCTCAAGTCCCTGTGCGGGGACGACACCCGGGTGGTGTGCGGCCGCGAGGGCAACGAGACCAAGCGCCGCAGCGGCGAGATCGGCGTGCACTCCGTGCGCGGCGGGACCCTCTGCGGCGAGCATGAGGTGGACTTCCTGCTGGAAAACGAATACATCTCCATCACGCACAGCGCGCAGAACCGCGGCATCTTCGCCAACGGCGCGCTGCGGGCCGCCCGCTTCCTGCTCGGGCAGGATAAGGGCCTGTATGGCATGGACGACCTGATGGCCGTGAAACCGGAGGCATGACAGCCCCCGTGTTTGACAGCCGGGCGTTTTACCGCCGGCTCTGGCGGCTGACGCTGCCCATCGCGCTGCAGAGCCTGATGCTCGCGCTGGTGGCGGCGGCGGACGCCCTGATGCTGGGCCAGGTGACCCAGGAGCAGATGACCGCGGTATCCCAGGCCACCCAGATCCAGTTTATCCAGAATATGTTTATCGGTTCGATCAGCGGCGCGGGTGCGATCCTGGGGGCCCAGTACTACGGGCGGCGGGATATGCGCACCATCGCGTCGCTGTTCGGCCTGATGCTGCGCTTCAGCGGGCTGGTCTCCCTCGCCTTCTTCGGGATGTGCGAGGCGGTGCCGGACCTGCTGATGCGTCTTTTTACCTCGGACGAGGAGCTGGTCCTCATCGGCAGCGATTACCTGCGGATCGCGGGCTGGTCCTACCTGATGACCGGGGTGTCGGAGTGCTACCTGTCGGTGATGAAGGTGACGGACCATGTCCCGGCGAGCGCTGTCATCAGCTCCACTGCGGTGGTCCTGAATATCCTGCTCAACGCGATCTTCATCTTCGGCATCGCGGGCGCCCCGCGGCTGGAGGCGAGGGGCGCGGCGCTGGCGACGACCCTGTCCCGGGCCATCCAGCTGGGCATCTGCTTTGCGGTCTCCGCCCGCAGGGGCTACCTGCGGCCGACCCTGTCCGGCCTGTGGCGCACGCCCATGGGGCTGGGGCGGGACTTCGGCCGGCAGTGCTGGCCGCTGCTGGGCGCCTCCCTGCTCTGGGGCGTCGGGTTTACGTCGTATACGGCAATCATCGGCCACATGGGCAAGCATGCCGCTGCGGCCAATTCCGTCGCGGCGGTCGTGCGCGACCTGATCTGCTGCGTCTGCAACGGCATCGGCAGCGCCGCCGCCATCATGGTGGGCAACGAGCTGGGCGCGGGCCGGCTGGAAACGGGCCGGCTGTACGGAATGAAGCTCAAGAACATCTCCTGGGTCATCGGCATCGCTTCGATGCTGCTGGTGTTCGCCCTGACGCCGCTGACCGTGCGCATGGTGATCCTGTCCGACGAGGCGCGCGGCTACCTGACCGGCATGATGCTGATCATGGGCGTGTATATGATCGGCCGCTGCGTGAACACGGTGACCATCAACGGGGTACTGGACGGCGGCGGCGATACGGTGTTTGACATGTACAGCCTCGTTGTCAGCATGTGGTGCGTGGCGATTCCCCTGGCTTTCCTGGGGGCGTTCCGCTTCGGCTGGCCCGTCCTGGCCGTCTATGCCTGCACCTGCCTGGACGAGGTCGGCAAGATCCCCTGGGTGATGATCCGGCTCAGGAAATACAAGTGGGTCCAGGACCTGACCCGGACCATGGAACAGTCGTAAAGAGAGGATGAATCAGATGTATCAGATGAAACGGGTATTCATGCTGCTGGCCGTTGCCGCGCTGCTGGGCTGCGCCGCCGCGCGCGCCGAATCCGCCCCGTCCGGAACGGTCTGGACCACCAGGCTGACCGGGCACTGCGCGACGGTGGAGGAGGGCCAGGAACTGATGCGCGGGCGCAGGCTGTTCCATGAGCAACTCAACGAGAAGTCCCTGGCCTTCTATCTGCAGAAGAAGGGCGGCACGACGGAGGATTACATAGAGTATTCGGTCCGGCAGGTGCTGCCCTTTACGCCCGAGGAAGAGCAGCGGGTCGCCGAGACGCTCGACTGGCTTCAGCAGTTGCTGGAAAAGCACGGCCTGAAGCTGCCGGACCCCGGCACCATCAACTTTGTGAAGACGACCGGCAAGGACACGCCCGGCGCGACCGGCTATACCAGCGAGGGGACCATCTTCCTTGGCGCGGAATACTATACGCAGGCCGGGGCCCCGGACGATCATTTCCACCTGATCGTGGCGCATGAGCTCTCCCACTGCCTGTCCAGGCTTTTCCCGGAGTACCGGCAGGCGCTCTATTCCCTGATCCATTTCACCGTGCTGGACCATGATATCGATATGCCGGCGGAGGTGTTCAGCCAGGTCATCGCCAACCCGGACGTGGAGCACCATAACAGCTTCGCCACGTTTACCATCAACGGGGAGAAAAAGGACTGCTACCTGGTCTGCGTGACGGCCAACACCTTTGAAAAAGAGGGAGATACCTTCCTGCTTGACATGCATCCCGGGATCGTTCCCATGGACGGCACGACGGTCTATCACCCGGACGAGGTGCCGGATTTCTGGCAGGTGGTCGGCCGGAACACGACGTACACCATCGACCCGGAAGAGATCATGGCCAACAATTTCGCCTTCGCGCTGATGCGCCTGGACGAGGGCTATGCCAGCTTCGCGAACCCGGAGATCATGAACGGGGTCATCGAATACCTGAAGAAATAACTGCGGGACACGCGGCTTACGGCCATGACTGATGCCGGGCGGACGGGAGCTTTGCGAAAACGTGGCGGTTTGAAAATGACCGGTGGTGGCTGTACAAGCTGCAGCCGGAAGAAGCCGTCTGCAACGAGGTGGAAATCAGCAGGGCGCTCCGCGCCTGCGGATGGGACGCCGCCGATTATCGGTATGTGGAAGGCTATCGGGCAAGGGTCAAATCGCTGAACTTTGTGAAACCGGGGGGATTTTTTGAGCCCTACGATTCCTTCCGCTATTTTTTTATGGACCGCTGCGACGATGAGCAGGTGATCTGCCGCAACCTGGCTTCGCTGGGAGATGAATTTGAGGAAGCGTGGTTCAGGATCCTGCTGGCCGACGCGCTTTTCATGAATACCGACAGGCACATGAGGAATTTCGGTGTGATCCGGTCCGCGGAAACGGGGCTTGTCCTCCGGATGGCGCCGAATTTCGACAACAACCAGGCCTACACGGCAAATCCCGGCGGGGCTTATTCGGACGCGATGCTGAAGCGTTTCGTGAATGACCATGGCGGACAAACGTCCCTGCTTCAGCCGCTTGTGCAGGCGTGCGGGACGCTGCCGTACCTCCACAGGGCCGCAGACGTCGGACGGATGTATGTGTAAAAAAACTGCCTGCCATTTTATGCGCAGGCAGAAAAGGCGCCCTGCGGGCGGTCATCCGGTCATTTCCTGGCCGGAATGAACGCCTGCAGGGCGCCGATGTCTTCCGTCATGCCTTCGAGGCGCCAGAACTTGTTGGTGTCGGTCTGGAATTCCTTGATGCACGCGTCGGCCTCTTCGCCGGCGATGGGGAAGGGCTGGTACTGGTTGTTCATGGCGTCCTCGCCCAGCCGGCAGGGGATGATGTTGAAGCGGCAGCCCAGGTAGCGGTGTTCGCTGTCGAAGGACAGGGCGCACTGCAGGATGGCGGTATAGCGGATGGTCACGTTATGCCGCTTGTTGTAGTAGGTGAAATTGCCGCCGAACACAAAGTTGCCCAGGGAATAGAAGACGGGCACTCCGTCGATCAGCTGGCAGCCCTGCAGCCGGTGGGGGTGGCTGCCGATCACGATGTCCGCGCCGCGGTTGATGAAATACTGGGCGAAGCGCTCCTGGTTGCGGTCGTGCTTGGCGTCATATTCCACGCCGCCGTGCATGTAGGCGATCAGCACGTCGACCCCGGCTTCCCTGACCGCCTCGATGGTGGCGTTGATCTCGGGGATGTTCGCGCCGTCGTTGATGACCCAGTGGGATACATAGCAGCTGACAAAGCCGATGCGTGCGCCGCCGTGGGTCCAGATCCAGCCCTTCGCGCCGTAGGGGGTGTTCCCGAAGCAGCCGATGCCGTTGGCGTCCAGGGTCTCGATCGTTTCCGCGTAGCCGGGCTCGCCGTAGTCGCCGGAGTGGTTGTTGCCCAGGGCGACGGCCTCAATGCTGGCCAGCTTCAGGCACTCGACGCGGTCCGGGGACGCGCGGAAATTGTAGGCTTTCTTGGTCTGGGGGGTCAGGCCCGTATTGTCCGAATGGAAGGTGCCCTCCAGGTTGGCGACGGTCAGGTCGTCCTGCGCCAGGATAAAGCTGACCCGGGCGAAGGGATAGTCATAGCCGTAGCGGTCGATGCAGGCATCGATCGCCCGGGCGTTCTTGTGGTCCGCTTCGTTGCTGCCCAGGGTCACGTCGCCGATGAAGGACAGGAGCACCTTCTGCGCTTCGCCCGCCTCCGCGGGGAAGGCCGCGCGGGTGTTGACGTAGGCCGACGGCGGCAGGGTGGTCAGCGGGACCGGCGTCCCCGTGGGCGCCGGGGTGGGGGACGGTGTGGGCGCCGGCGTTTCCTCCCCGGGGCGGACCCAGGTCAGGAAGCGGGTCATGATATAGCCCTCGCCCTCTTCGGCGTATACATAGGCCCAGTCGCCCTCGACGCCGCGCACGGTCACCCGTTCGCCCTTCCGGGCGGTGCCGGTCTGGTCGAACACGGACGAAGTGGTTTTCGCGGAGCGCAGGGCGATCGTGTCGTTCTTTTTCAGGGTGACGACGGCCTGCAGCACCTCGGCCTCCTCCGCCGTTCCGGCGCAGGCGGCCAGGGAGAGGAGCAGGAGCGCCAGGCAGAGCCATGGGATCAGTTTCTGTATGGATTTCACGGAAGCCTCCGGTCCGGTATCGGGATTATTTGAAGATCAGCGCGTCGCTGACCTGGCGGTCGCGGCTGGTGGGCTTATTGATGATCTGGCCCATGAAGTACAGCTTGGTGGAGCCGCCGCCATCCAGGTTGATGGCCGTCTGCGCGCCGCAGTCCAGGAACATCTGCTGGAGCTCCTGCAGGGAATAGCCGTCCCAATTGCCGTTGGATTTGCGGGTGCCGTCGCACACGATCACCACGTAGTGGTTGGGGCTGATCTGGCCGATGGCCGTGCGGGATTCCAGCTGGCTGGACCGGGTGGAGATCACATAGGTGTTATTGTTGTTGGGCTTGGTGGTAAAGGGCAGGGCCTCTCCGTCCTTGACCAGGGCGGGGCCGAACTCGATGGTCTGCCGGACGCCCTCGGCCATCAGCTGCTGCGCCAGCGCGTTCACGTCGTCCTGCTTGCGGTTGCCGTTGTGCAGGGAAAACTGGCCGTCCGCGCCGATGATCAGCATGTCCAGCTTCTCGGTGCGCGCGGCCCGGATCAGCTCGCCGTTGCGGATGATGATGCCGCTTTCATGGTAGCCGCAGAAGTCGCAGTTGATCGCCAGGACCGCGCCGTTGTCGGCGGCGATCTTTTCAAGCACGGCGGTTCTGCTGATCCGCTTCGGGTTGAAAAAGGCGGTGGACAGGACGTCGGGCCCGCTGACCTGGATATCGCAGATGAAATACTGGCGCTCCCGGGCCGGGCGTTCATCCACGTGATGAATGTAAATCTTCAGGTGGCCGTTCGCCATGGTGGTCTCGTCATAGGCCGCGTAAATATCGCCCGAAAAACACAGGGGTTCCTGCCCCCAAACAGCTCCTTCCGCCGACGCGGCGGACAGGATCAGCGCGGCCAGCGCCGCCAGGCACAGGCAGAACCGGATCACGCGTTCAATCATGGCTTTCATCCTTCATGGACCCTCCGTCCTTGCTGCATTGCAAAAGCTGTACGCGCTTTTGGCGTGTACAGCTTATTACAAAAAGGCGGGAAATGTCAAGAGCTTCGCTCGAAAGGGGGACTTGCGTCCCCCCTTCGGGACCCCCCTCAGATTTGCCTTTACGGCAAATCTGCAAGGTACAAACGGCTGACGCCGTTTGGTCCTCGCACCGTACATGCCGCTGCTGCGGATTACAGTCGGAGGGTG
>CACXEB010000152.1 GCA_902766515.1 uncultured Eubacteriales bacterium | reverse complement strand
CTGCGGCCTCATCCGCCGGGTGAACCGGCGGACTCAGGGATTCCGTGCCGCAGAGGACAGGGTGGTACGCCGCTGGGTTGGGGGATTGGACGGCTATAGGATGGAGACGGCGGACTCCGGGATTCCGTGCCGCAGAGGACAAGTTGGTACGCCATTGGACTGTGTGACTGGATGGCTGATGTAAACGATGGTTCGGCCTGCGGCCTCCCGCCGGATAAATCGGCGGACGCGGTCAGGGGATCATGATTTCCAGGTAAAAAACTTGGCCTTCTGTCCGCACTTCGATTTTCCCGCCGTAGGAATGGACGATGCTGCGGATGCTTTTCAGCCCGTAGCCATGGTTTTCGGTGTCCTTTTTCCGGGTGCGCGGCAGGCCGTCCTGCAGCTCCAGCGTGCCGTCATAATAGTTTTCGAGCTGGATGTACAGCATGCTGCCCTGGTCCAGGACGGACAGGCTGATGACCTTGCGCTCCGGGTCGGCGATGCGCTCCACGCTTTCGATGGCGTTGTCCAGGGCGTTGCCCAGCAGCGTATACAGGTCCACGAGGCGGATCTTCTCCAACTGCCGGGTATTCACCATGCAGGACAGGCGGATCTGACGGTTGGCGCAGTACACGCTTTTTTCGGTCAGCAGGATGTCCAGGGCCTCGTTGCCCGTTTTCACGACCGCGTCATAAAAGTCGATCGCCCGGCTGGTTTCCTGGAGCTGGCGTTTTCTTTCGTCGTCCGATACCAGGGCCAGCGCCTGCAGCTGGTGCTTCAGGTCGTGGGTCTTGCGGTTGATCATATCGATGTTCTCTTTGGAAAACTCGTACTGCGTTTTCCTTTCCCGGGCAAGGCGAACGATGATATCCTTTTCAGCTTTCATCGCCATCCGGTCATAGATATACCACATCATGGCGGTCATCATGACGCTCAGGAGCAGCATCACACCGACCAGGAAGAACTGCAGGAACCGGTAGATCCCGATGAGCTCCTCGCTTGCCCGAAGGGGGACGATCAGCAGCTCCATGATGTATTTGGAGGTGGACATAATGGCCGTATAGGCGAGGTAGATGAACAGGAACAGCCAGGCTGCCGCCCGGTCGTTGGTCAGCCTGGCCATTTCATCCGACTGGATCCGCCTTCCCAGCGTCAGGCTCGCCGTCCGGTAGAACAGCGCGTAGAGCACGAGCATGAACAGCACATACAGCGCCGGATGCCGCTCGGGAAAACCCGGAAAAAGCGCGTAAACAAACAGGTTGCGGATCAGGATGGTGATGATGTTTTCCGTGAACGCCCCCATCATGACGCGGAACAATGCTCCGGCAAGATGGGTCTCATAGCATACGAGCACAAAGCCCACCAGCACGAAGCTCATCAGCAGCCAGTAGGGGCCGATCACGATGGGGGCGCGGGCAAAGACCGGCCGCAGCAGTGCCTGAAGGGGGACATAAGCGAAAGCCAGCGCGATGCATCCCAGTCCGGACAGTACGAGGCGTTTGCGGTAAGCGGGCCTGTGGGGAAGCGCCCGGTGGCAAAGCATGATCAGGATCGCCAGATTGCCCGCCATATACCGGAACTGGTCCAGGTAGCTCAAAAATGTATCCATCGGCCTCACCTGTGCAGATAGCTCATATAATCGGTCAGCAGGCCGTCCTTGTACGCCCGCCCCAGGGGGATGCTGTACTCTCCGACGATGACCTCCGAAGCGGAGACGCTTTTCATGTGCTTCAGGTTGATCAGGTAGGACTTGTGGCACCGCGCGAAGTGATAGGCGCGCAGGACGTCCTCGTGCTCCTTCATGCTGGCGCGCACCCGGAAGGCCTGGTCGGGCGTATGGTAGATCAGGTAATGGCCCATGACCTCCACATACAGGATATCGTCGGTCCGCAGCGCGACGGGACCGCTGACCGTGTCGATGAACAGGGAGCCGCCCTGGCTGCGCTCCGCCCGCCGCACGGCCTTCTGGAACTTCATGGCGAAATCATAGTACCCGACGGGCTTGATGATGTAGTCCACCGCGTCCACTTCATAGCCGTTGATGGCATACTGCGCGATGTTGGTCACGAACAGGATCACCACGTTTTCGTCCGCCTCCCGGATCCTGCGCGCGGCGTCCAGGCCGTTGGTGCCCGGCATATCGATGTCAAATATGATGATGTCAAAATCCCGCTCCCCGGCCCCGAGCAGCGCGTCGCCCGAGGAAAAGGGACACAGGTCCGCCGCCAGGCGCCGCTCGCCGGCAAAGCGCCTGATATATTCCGCCAGCTGCTCCCGCATGGCCTGTTCGTCGTCCACAATGGCGATCCGCATGGTTCCGTCCTCTCTGTCACCGCGCGGCGGCGTGCTTTTTCTGGTAGGCTGTGGGGGTCATGCCGGTCTGCGCGCGGAAGATCCGGCAGAAATAATCCGGGTCGTAGTACCCGCTGAGCAGCGCTGCCTCGCTGACGGGCAGCCGCTGCAGCAGCAGCCGTTTGGCGTACCGGATGCGGATATCCGTCAGGTAGCCATGGGGCGTCATCCCGGTGGCCTGCTGGAAGCACCGGCGCAGGTGGTCCTTGCTGTAGCCCGTCGCCGTCAGCGCGTCCGTCACCTGGAAATCAGGATCGCTGTAGGAGGCCGTGATCGTCTGGATGACCCGGCTGACCACCGGGTTCACCGGCGGGAGGGAGATCCCCGCCCCGACCATCTGCAGCACCGCGTCGTACAGCGTTTCCGTCACCGCGTCCGCCTCCTTCTGGATCAGGTAGCGCGACAGGAGGATCGTGAGCAGGTTCGTCAGCGTGTGGCAGCTGTCGTCCGAAAGGATCAGCGGCTCCGTGAGCACGATCCCTTTCTTGCGGACAGCGCCGGTCCGGTCGAGCGTATCCGTACGCAGGTAGAGGTCCCTGAACCCGGCGGGCGCCGTCTTCCGGTGTGGTATGGCCGGCGGGATCACATGCACGGAGCCGGGCGAAAACGGGTATTCCCGCCCGCCGATCTCCGCCGTGCCTTCGCCCTCGGTATTCACGATGATCTCATAGCAGTCGTGGCTGTGCAGTTCATGATCCACCAGGCGGTGGGGAGAGGCGCCGACCAGCAGCAGGGCCATCCAGATCCCTCCATTCCGTTCTTGCCTGATGCAAGTATAACAGGATACAGCGTTTTTGTCCAGATGATGCGTCGCTTCTGTTCTGACGGATTCCCGGAAAGCGCGCTATAATGATGCCATCAACCGAACGAAGGGAGTGCAGGAAGTATGGAAGGTATGATGCGGCAGATGGTGATGGCGGGACCCCGGAAGAGCAAGATCATCGAGGTACCGGTCCCGAAGTATAACGACGACGAAATGCTGGTGAAGGTGACCCTGACCGGCATGTGCCACTCCGAATGGTATCCCTGGGCGACCGCGAAGGAGGGCGACATCCTGGGCCATGAGGCCATCGGCGTGGTGGCCGAGGTCGGCAGGAACGTGGAAGGATTCAAGCCCGGTGACCGCGTGACCGGCTTCGGCGGCGGCGCGTACAGGGAATACATCGTGGTCTCCCCGAAAAAGACCGCGCACGTGCCGGACTGCCTGAAGGATGAGGACGCCATCTCCGAGCCCTTCGCCTGCCTGCTTTCCGCCGCCATGAAGCTGCCCGTGGAAACCCTGGGCGACACCGTGGCCGTCGTGGGCTGCGGCTACATGGGCCTGGGCACCATCTCCCTGTTCAAGGCCATGGGCTACGGCGATATCATCGCCGTCTACAAACGCCCCGAAGCGCTGGAGAACGCGAAGAGGTTCGGCGCGACCGAGACCTACCTGCCCGAAGAGATCCCGGAGATGTACCGCAGCAACTTCGAGACCATCGGCAAGGCGGACCTGACCCGCAGCGGCGACAACGCCAATGTCTTCGCGCCCGGCATCCCCACCGTCATGGAGTTCTCCGGCACCGAGGACGGCCTGCAGCTGGCGGGCGAGCTGGTGAAGGCGCACGGCCGCCTGGGCATCGGCGGCTACCACAACGACGGACCCCGCTCCATTGACTATAAGCTCTGGAACTTCAAGGCGATCACCACCATCAACTGCCACGAGCGCCGCATCGACTACGAAGCGGGCCTGTGCCGCCGCTGCATGGAGCTGCTGGAGAAGGGCATCTGGAAGTTCACCGGCGTGACCAGGGTCTATGACATGAAGGACTTTGACAGGGTCAGCGAGATGATGGAGCATCACACCGACAACTTCATCAAAGCCGGCATCCGGCCGTAAGGAAAAGAAGTATGGAACGCATGAAAACCGCCGTCGTGGGCTGTGGCATGATCAGCAACATCTACATCAAGAACCTGAAGCACCTGTTTTCGATCATCGACCTGGTCGCGGTGGCCGATATCAGCCGCGCGGCCGCTGAGGAAAAGGCCCGCACCTATGGCGTGGACCGGGTGATGGGCATCGATGAGGTGGCCGCTTCCCCGGAGATTGAGCTGGTCATCAACCTGACCCCCGCCTTTGTGCACTACGGCGTCATCCGGCAGATGCTGGAGGCCGGCAAGCACGTCTGGACCGAAAAGGTGATGACCGTGACCGTGGATG
>CACXEB010000151.1 GCA_902766515.1 uncultured Eubacteriales bacterium | reverse complement strand
GATGGTTCCGAACTCGGTGCCGTTCATGTAGATGGTTTCCTGCGCGGTGATGCTGGTCGGGATGTCCAGCCACAGGGAGTTCTTTTCAACCTTTTCGCTGATGACATAGCTCATGTCCATGTCGTTCGTCTTCAGGGACACGGTGCCGTTAATGACCATGGTCCTGTCTTCGAACGTGCCGTTATAGTCCGCTTTGAAATACTGGTCTTCCGTCACGGTGAAGGAGCAGGTGGCGCTGAATTCCTGGGTCGTCTTGTTGAACGTCACCTGGAACTGCAGCATCTGGGCCAGCTGTTTCACCTTATCGCTGTTCTGGTTCCACGCGGCGATGATCTCTTCGAACGCGGGGCCGTTGAACATCGGCGCATAATGGCCATAGATTTCCGCAACGGAGGCATCGTTCAGGAGCTCGGAAACGCCTTCCACCAGCAGGTCACCCAGGGCTTCGTTGTTCAGGGTGATGGTCATCACGCCGTCTTCTTCAGTGGTGACGATAGCCGGCTGGAGCTTCGCGACCAGGTTCTGCAGGGGTACGGCCAGCTGCTGCACATCAGCAATGATCTGCTGGATATCGATGCCCATGCTCTTCAGGTAACCGTTGAGCTTTTCCGGGAGATTGGTGATGAAGTTCTGGACGGTATCAAAGCGGATCGCCATGGAGCTGCCCTGGTAGGTCAGGTAAGCGGCTTCCTTGTCGATCTGCAGCGTGCCGAGAGGCTGGTCGTTGTTGCCCACCATGATGTTGACAACGCCGTCTTCGTTGGTCCCGGCCAGCACCTGGTACAGCTGGTCATTCGCCTGCGCCGTCAGGTAAATGTCATTCTCCACAGCGTTCAGTTTGCTCAGAAACGCCTGCAGATGCTCACCGAAATTGGCATAGGACGCTTCCGCCTGGGACGCTTCTTCGCCCAGCGCGATGGCTGAGACAGAAAACGCCATGATCAGGCTCAATAACAACGCGATAATCTTTTTCATAGAGGATGGATTCCTTTCCGCCTTTACGGCTGTTTGTTACGGACATCAGCGTCCGGCCAAAAAAATTATAACACGAAGAAATGGTTTTCGCAACAGGATTCTTTGTAACAGATCACAAAAACTCTGGGAATACATTGCGGTTGCATTTGACAATCAAGCGTGAAAATGATAATCTATACAGGATTTCGGCCAGTTGGATTCAGATGACGGATGACCGCGGTTGGATGCCGGAATCAATCGGACGAGGCGGGTGATGTGACAATGTTTGGAAAACTGATGAACGGGTATTTCTACGGGAAAAGCGGCAAGGGCGACTTTACCCCGGATGATCTGCCCAAGAATCGATGGGAGCTTTTCTGGGCCATGCTCCGCGTCCGGTTTTCGGCCCTGACGCGGCTGAACATGATGACGATCATCGTCTTCCTGCCCTATCTGGTGATCATTCTCATGAATTTCCTCAGCCTGCTGACCGGGTGGACGAACGCCGTCAACTACCAGGAAGCATTGACCGCCGGCACCGAGCTGGATCCCGAGCAGTTTACGCCGGAGCTGGTCGCTTTGTTTGAGAAGTTTACGGAAAACGGCGTGTTCCAGATCCAGAACTTCGTGCGCGACCTGACTCAGGCATGCCTGTGGCGGATGGTCCTCCTGCTGATCCCCGCGATCCTGATCACCGGTCCGGCGGAAGCCGGCCTTGCCTATGTCTGCCGCAACTGGGCCCGTGACGAGCACGCGTTTATCTGGAGCGATTTCAAGGACGCGATGCGGGACAACTGGAAGCAGGCGATCGGCATTTCCGCCATTACCTCCGTCATTCCCATCATTATGTATATGTGCTGGCAGTTCTACGGCAACCTGGCCGCCGACAGCATGTTCTACATGATTCCCCAGATGGTGGTCGTTATGCTGGGCATCATCTGGATTCTCGCGCTGGTATTCTACTACCCGCTCATGGTCAGCTACAAGATGACCTTCCGGCAGCTGCTGAAAAACGGCATGATGCTCAGCATCGGCCGCCTGCCCCAGACTGTCGGCGTCCGACTGCTGACCCTGCTCCCGGCGATGATCTGTTTGCTTCTACTGTTTTTCACAAACTCCACTATTGTGTTCCTGGCGATCGGCGCGTTCTACCTGATCATCGGCATCGCGCTCCATCGGTTTATCTACGCCAGCTTCACCAACGCGGTGTTTGACCGCTTCATCAATTCCCGCATCGAAGGCGTCCGCATCAACCGCGGTATGACCGAGGATAACGACGATGATGATGACGAGGATGAATCCGACGGCGAGGATGACAAAGAGGACGATATCAGGAAGAAACCGACAGACGACGAAGCGTGACGCCTGTTTCGCCTGATTGCGGCACTGGAGACAATGTATACAGATTTTGCTTCCGTTTATGACCGGCTGATGCAGGATGTGCCCTACAAAACATGGGCGCAGTATTATGCCGGTCTTCTTTTGCAGAATGGCATCCGCCCCGGCGCGCGCTGCGTGGAGTGCGCCTGCGGCACCGGCAGCCTGACCATTCCCCTGGCGCAGCTTGGCTATGCCATGACCGGCGCGGACCAGAGCCGGGAGATGCTGAACCTCGCGCAGCAGAAGGCGGGCCGCTCAGGTGTGATGATCCCCTTCGTGCGCCAGGATATGCGCAGCCTGAGCGTTCCGCGCCCGGTGGACGCGGTGCTGGCGACCTGCGACGGGGTCAATTACCTCACGGGACCGGGTGACGCCGCCGCCTTTTTTCGCGCGGCCCACGCCTGCCTGAAGCCGGACGGCATCCTCGCCTTTGACGTCTCCACGCCCCACAAGCTCTCAAGCGTCCTGGGCAGCCAGGATTTCATCTCCAGCGGGTCCGATCTGTTTTACGCCTGGCAGGGACAGTATGAAGAACAGGACCGGCTGCTGCGGATCCATCTGGATATCTTTGTCCGCCTGCCGGACGGGGATTACCGGAGGATCGAAGAAGATCAATGCCAGCGCGCCCATGCGGCGGATGAACTGACCGCGTGGCTGAGACAGGCCGGCTTTTCGCGTATTGACCTGTTCGGCGATCAGGTCTATACTGATCCGGCGCCGGACGCTCTGCGCTGGCACCTTGTCGCACACAAAGGAGATTGTATTAATGGATAATCAATTCAGCCATAAACTTCCGGATGAAATGATCCACGCCACCCTCTGCGGCGGACAGGCACGTTTGCTGCTGTGCCGGACCACCGGCGTCGCCGGGCGGGCCGCGCGCATCCACCATCCCTCGAGTACGGCCTGCGCGGCGCTTTCGAGGCTGATGACCGGCACGCTGATGCTGTCCGTCATGATGAAAAACCCGACGGATTCCGTCACGGTCACCATCGCCGGCGACGGTCCCGTCGGCAAGCTGACGGCTGTCGGCATGGGAAACGCGGTCAAGGTGACCGCGGAATACCCCCAGGCGGACGTACCGCCGCGCGCGGACGGGCACCTTGACGTCGGCGCGCTGGTCGGGCATCACGGCCGGCTCTCCGTGGTGAAGGACCTGGGCATGGACCGCCCCTATATCGGTCAGGTCAATCTGATCTCGGGCGAGATCGCGGAGGATTTCGCGCAGTACTATACCGCTTCTGAACAGGTGTCTTCCCTGGTGGCGCTCGGTGCGCGCGTTTACGACGGGATGCCGCTTTCCTCCGGCGGCCTGCTGATCCAGGCCCTGCCCGGATGCAGCGAGGAGACCCTCCAGCAGCTTGAGCTGCGCAGCATGCTGTTTTCCGACATCAGCTATGAATTGGCGGACCAAAGCCTGGACGACCTGCTTTCGATGTGGTTTGACGGTCTCGAGCCGGCTGTCGTCAAGCGGGAACCTGTCGAATACCGCTGCGACTGCTCCCGGGAGCGGATGGCCCGCGCCTTGGCCGCGCTCGGCCGGGATGAGCTGGAAAACATCCTGCACACCGACGGCTTCGCGACGCTCACCTGTCATTTCTGCCGCACGGCGCGCGTGTTTTCGGAAGATGAGATCAAGAAGCTCCTGGAGGACTCATGACGGAACGGTCACCCATTCCTTTCCAGCATTCCGCCGGCTACTGGATCCGGCGGGCGAAGCTGTACCGGCAGCGGTCTGACCACGCCGCGGCCCTGCTCCTGATGCGGCATGCCTATCAGCAGCAGCGTTCCCAGGACAT
>CACXEB010000150.1 GCA_902766515.1 uncultured Eubacteriales bacterium | reverse complement strand
GTCAGCTCCGCGTTCCTGCCGCACACGTCCACCGGATCGTACTGGATGCAGCCGGCCTGCCGCACGTACCGGTAAGCGCCTTCCTTGCCGATGAAACGGTGGCTGCCCAGCAGCCCCTGCTTATGGAGGATGAACCGCCTGGCCTGGGCGAGGGTCAGGTCCAGCTCCGCGCCGGTGCCGCTCATGCCGGACCACCCCCGATCTGCTTGAACAGCCTTGCGCTCCAGAACGTCATGTCCAGCTCGTCCAGGTAGAAGTGAAAGACCGCTTTCCAGTTCTTCGCCGCGGTGCTCAGGACCAGATACGCCGCTTCGTCCCGGACAGCCCGCTCGGCGCACGCAAAGAGCGCCCGCCCGATCCCCCTGGACCGCTGCGCGGGCGTCACATACAGCTCCTCCACCTCAAAGCAGGCCGTGCCCTCCGGCATGATGGAGCGCATGTTTTCTGAATGAAAAATATGTCCGAACAAGTAGCCGACGGTCTTCCCGTCCTCCTCCGCCAGGAAGATCCGGTTGCCCGCGATGTCCTCCCGGCCGTTGGCCCGGTAGCCGTAACAGCTCTGCTCCGCCTCCCATGCCCGGGAGAGGGAGATCAATGTCTCCAGAATCGGTTCGGTCAGCGCCGCTTCCCGTATCGTCATGTATCCGTCCGTCCCCTGATCTTCTCTTGCCGCCCGCGCGGGGCTATCCCTCACTGATTGTACCAGAAAACGGCGGTTTGCTCAAGAAGAAATTCGGGGGCAGAACCACGGGATGAAATGATGGTTGCTGTTCAAGTGATCGGAGCGGCGCCCGCTGATCTCCCGGCCGGTCAATTCGATCCGTTTCATCTTCCGCCGCTCTTCGCTGTCCCCGCGGGGATCAGGACAGGGTTTCGCGCCGGCCGCCGTCCGTGTACGCGATCTCAAAGCGCCCCGTGTCCAGCCGGGCATCCAGGCATACATAATCCTCCCCCACGCGGCGCGTCAGCACGAGGCGGCTGTCCGGCGTGTCGCCGATCTCCAGCGGCCCGTCAAAGGCCGGGTGGGTGTTCCTGAGCCGCAGCATGTCGAGCAGGCGCCGCACGACCGGCCGCTGCGCCATGGCTTCAACCACTGCTTCGCTGTAATTCTGGCGGTTGATGCTGCGCGGATCCGCCGGATCGAAGTCCAGGTCGTTGCCGCCGCAGAGCAGGCCGTTGTAGTAGACCTGCGGGATGCCGGGGGCGAAGAGCTGGATCGCGCGGGCGAGGAGATAGGCGTCGTCATCCTCGTCCAGCAAGGCGTAGTAGGCGCCGTACAGCTGGTAGGACTTGTACTTGGCGCGGGACATGTCCATGGGCTTGTAGCTGTAGGAAAGGTGCGGCTCCACCCGGCGGATCACCTCCTGCTCCTGCGCCTCGGTCAGGATGCCGTCCGCGTCGTGGACGCCGACGCCGTCGTGCGTATCCAGGACGGTGAACTGGTCGCGCGGGCAGATCGAGAACCAGTGCTTCATCTCCCGCGCGGAACCGGTCAGCAGCGTATGCAGCGTGAGCATCGGCAGGACGAAGTCATAGGTATAGTACCCGTGGCGGCTGATGTTGAGCGCGGTCTCGTAGCGGTCGTGCACCTCGGGCAGCAGGGTCATGCTGCGGCGGGACAGTTGATCCTCCATCACCCGGATCAGGTCCCAGACCTGGGGCTCCACAAAGAAGCAGTTCGTCCCCCGGACCTTGGTGATGTACCCGTAGGCGTCCATCCGCACCACGGTGATCCCGTGCTGCCCGAGGCCGTCCAGGGTGCGCATGATATAGTCCCGGGTGACCGGATGGTTGGTGTCCAGGTCGATCTGCTCCTCCGAGAAGGACCGCCACAGCTTCCGGACCTCCCCGTCGGGCATCCGGACCTCCTGGTACAGCGGCTTGTCGTTCCGTCGGTAGAGCTTCGCGAGCTCCTCCGCGGACGGTTCGCCGCCGAAGAACGCCTCATAGTCGAAAAACATCGGGGCGAACCGGCTCGCCCGACCGTGCTTCAGGAAGTCCTGGAACTCGTCGCTGCGGCGGGAGATGTGGTTGACCATCATGTCGCACATCAGCGTATAGTCCGCCGCCAGCGCCTCGATGTCCCCCCAGTCGCCGAACGCGGGCTCCACCCGGTCATAGGTGATCGGGGAAAAGCCGCGGTCGCCGCTGGAGGGAAAAAACGGCAGGATGTGCACGCTGCCCACCGCCCCGGCCAGGGGACCGTCCAGGACACGCCGGAGGGCCTTCAGGTCACCGCCCAGGCTGTCCGGATAGGTGATCAGCATCACCTTGTTCTGTACTTTCCGCATACTCTCACTCCTCGAAAAACCGCGCTTCCAGCATCGCGCAGAGCGTATGGTAGACCGGCAGGTGGTATTCCTGCACGTCCGCCGGCGTTTGGGCGGGCACGATGACCGCGCAGTCGCAGAGCTCCTTCAGGCGGCCGCCCGTGCCGCCCGTGAGGCCGATGGTTTTGAGTCCCCGGGCCTTCGCCGCCCGGACGGCCAGCGCCACGTTCTTCGCGTTGCCGCTGGTGCTGATGCCCATCAGCACGTCGCCCGGCCGGCCGTATCCCAGCGCCTGCTGCGCCATGGCGAGGCTCGGGTCCATGTCGTTCTGGACCGCGGTGGACAAAGCGGCGTGTCCGGTGAGCGCGATCGCCGGCAGTCCCTGCTGCATGAGCCCGGATGCCCCGGGCAGCAGGCCGTCCATGCCGGCTTCCAGCGCCGCGCGGAGATCGCCGCGGAAGGGCCGCTTCAGGTAAAAGCCCTTCATCAGTTCGCCGACGATGTGCTCGCTGTCCGCGCAGCTGCCGCCGTTGCCGCCCACGAGCAGCTTCCCGCCGTTCACGAAGCAGTCCCGGAGCATCAGGTATGCCCGCATGATGGCTTCCCTGCAGCCTTCCAGCGCGGGGTAGCGGTCAAACAGCCGCTCATAGTGCGCAAGCACCTCCGCCCGCTGCTCCGTCGTCTCCGCCATCGGATCCCTTCCGAGCGCGTACAGGGCCACCATGATGCTTGCCAGGTCGCCCAGGGCTTCCCCCGTGCCGGCGGGCACCACGTGCAGGCCGCGCACGCTGTGGCTGATCGCTTCCTTTTCGATCTCCGCCTCCATCGGCGCGCGGAGCAGGTCCTCGCACCGCACAAAGATGCTGCCGATGACGACCCGCTCCGGGTTCAGCACGTCGACCAGCTGCGCGATGCCCCGGCCGAGCATCCTGCCGACATAGTCAAAGTAGTCCAGCGCGTCACGGTCCCCCGCGCGGGCATATTCAGCCATGAGCCTGGCGTCCATCTCCTCCGCCGCGTGGCCGTCCCGGACCCAGGCGGGAGGATGGCCTTCGCTGACCAGCCGCTTTGTCAGGGCAGCCGCCTGGCGGGCCATGCCGCCGCCGCTCGTCCAGCCCTCAAAGGAGCCGGCTTTGCCAAAGCCCACCGGCCCGTCCTCCGTCAGGCGGATATGGCCGACTTCGCCCCCCATGTCCGTGCAGCCCCGCAGCAGGCGTCCCTCCGCAATGATGCCGGCGCCCATGCCCGTCCCCATGGTCAGGAAGACCATCGGATCCGCGCCGCGCCCCGCGCCGAGCTGCCATTCCACCAGCGCGCAGGCGTTCGCGTCGTTCTGCAGGAAGGCGGGCACGCCGTATTTTTCCGTGATCATCTCCGCCAGGGGGATTTCGTCCCATCCCGGCAGGTTGGGCGGCGACAGCACCAGCCCGCGCCGGGAATCCAGCGGTCCGCCGCAGCTGACGCCCACGGCCTCCACGTCGGAAAAGCCGAGGCCGTTGCGTCCGAGGATCGCTTCCATGCCGGCGCACAGATGCTCCCAGGCGTACGGAAACCCCTTCTCTGTGCAGGTTTCAAAGCGGATTTTGTCCAGGATCCGGATGCCCCGGTCGGCCTGTCCGAGCAGGACGGCGCACTTGGTGCCGCCGATGTCCAGGCCGAGATACAGGTTGCTCATAGGGAAAACCCTCCTGTTCAATGTTGTCAATACGGGTACTGCCGGTAGAAGTCTTTGAACCAGGGCGTGTAGTAATTGGCGAAGGACTGGCGCATCGCGCGGATCCGGGCGTCCGCGTCCGCCAGCAAAGAAGGCGGACAGTGCCCGAAGGTGAACCAGTCAAAGTGCCGGGCACAGAGCCTGTCGAGGCTCTCCCGCCAGGCCTGCTCGTCCGAGCCGATGGCCGCGCTGTAGCCGCCGTGCAGCGTGTCGCCCGCGATCAGCAGGGTCATGCCGATCCGGTGCTCCAGCACAAAGCAGCAGGATCCCCGGGTATGTCCGGGCGTGTGCATCAGCGTCACCCGGCCGGCGTCCGCGTCCAGCGAGAAGTCCTCCGTGAGCTCCCCGTCCACCGGCGTCGGCACCGATTCCGTCCCGTACAGGATCGACGCGCTGGTCAGCGCGCTGTCGCCGGTCTCCACCTGCGGGCGGTCCAGGTCATGGACGTACAGCTTCGTCCCGAAGCGCCCGCGGAACAGGTGCGCCGCCCCGCAGTGGTCATAATGGCCGTGGGTGGCAAAGACGGCCCGGATCTTCCCGGGGTCGAACCCCAGGGAGCGGATGTTGTCCAGGATCCTGGGAAATCCCTCCGGCGTGCCGCAGTCGATCATATAGAGATCGCCGCCCGCGGGCAGCAGGTACGCCGTCGCGTCAAAGAAGTGGGAGCGGGCAGGCCCGCCCACCTGGTACAGGTCCGGCAGCAGCTTCATGGTTCTTCCCGCCTTTCATTCGTTCCGGCTTCCGCCGGGCGCTCCAGGAAATCCGTTTCCGTCAGCCGGCTGCCGTCGATCCGCACCGTCTTGATCTCATACGGATGGAAGGACAGCGCATGGTGTCCGCCCTGCCAGGACAGGACCGTCTCCACCGCCCTGCCGTCCGTTTCCTGCAGGCGCAGGATCACGCCGCCGCCCTCCTCCGGCCGCTTGGCCGCGGCCAGCCGCACGGCGGGCGACGCCATCGCAAAGCCCGGCAGGCTGTCCCGTCCCTGCCGGTCATGGACGCCGCCGACCAGGTAACGGGTGCCCTGCTCCAGCCGGTCCGCCAGGCTGAACAGGGCGTGCTGCGGCAGCGGCCGGCCGTGCGGGACCAGCATGAGTTCAAAGTCATGGTCCCCGATATCCATATAGTGGTAGGTATCGTAGTCGTGCATCCAGAGGCTGCGGTCGGCGCCCTGGGCATAGATCGGGCTGCGCAGGAGGATGAGTTCCGTCGCCCCTTCGCGGGATTCAAACGCGCTCACGCTCTCGCCCACCAGCGCGAGGCCCCGGCCGTCCGCCCGCCGGGCGTCCACGAAGCGGCGCATGAACAGCTCGCCGTCGTCGCCGTCGTGCCGCATGACGCCGTAAGGCGACTCGCTGACGTGGGACACCGCGCCTGCTGGCACGCTGAAGCGGAGCTGCTGCCACGGCCGGTCCCAGTTGAGCCGGCACCGCATCCGGACGCCGGTCTCGCCGGCGTACAGCGCGTAGTGGGTCTCCAGGCGCAGGCCGTCGGCATGCTGGCGCACGCGCAGCACTTTGCGCAGGGCGCTGTCCTCCACGCAGGCCACGCTGTCCGTGACCAGGGCTTCGCCCGTCGGTCCGACGTCGCGGCCGTTGCCGCCCCACGGGTCACGGTCGTCATGCCAGGGCATAAAGCGGCAGGGTCCCGTCAGCGCCTCAAACCCGGACGTGCGGTCGACCAGGCTGACCGGCTGTCCCATTTCATCCAGCCGTATTGACACCAGCCCGTTGTCGAGGTTGTGATCGTCCCCTTCAAAGGCGACGGGCAGCCGTTTCGTCGCTGGAGCGCTGTCCGCGCAGTAGACGGCAGCGCCGTACGCGGGGACGGACGCCCGGAAGAGCAGCCGCCGCCTGCCGCCCAAACGGAGCCACACCATGGTGCAGCTCTGCTTGACGCGGGTGTACGGGACCTCGTTTCCCGCCGCGTCCGTCAGGCGAAGGTCATCCTTGCAGAACCAGCTGATCTCTACGTCGGCGATCCCCTCCCAGGGCTGCCCCGTCAGGTTGAACAGGAAGATCGGGACGCCCTGCCCCGGCGTGCGCAGCCGGCCGATCACCGCCTGCACGGCGAGGTTCGCGATAACGTCCGCTTCGTGGATCACGCCGCCCAGGTCGTTCAGGGCCGCCTCATGCGCCTCCTCAATCAGCGTGCCTCCCAGCGTATCGTGAAACTGGTTGAACAATACGCGCTCCCAGAGCGGCTCAAAGCGGCCGCGCGCCCGCGGCGCGCCCATGGACAGCGCCAGGACGTCCAGCTTTTCCGCGCGGATCAGCGCCGCCTCCGCCTGCCGCATCTTCTGCTTCAGGCGATGGTCCACGCTGTAGCAGCCCACGTTGACATGGTCGAAATACGTGCTGACCAGCGGCAGCCGGGGCATCTCCCCGGCCAGCGCGTCAAAGGCCGCGCCGACCGTCGAAAAGCGCAGCTCATATCCGGGAAACGTTTCGCGCAGCTGCTCGATTGCGCGGATGTTGGCCACCGTCGGCCCGCCGCCGTGGTTGCCCACGCCGTAGCAGCAGGGCAGGGCGGGCAGGTCGCCCAGGGCGTTGATGGTCCGCTCAATGTTCTCCTTCGCGGACTCGTAGAACCAGGTCGTGTATTCCCCCGGCAGGCTGACGGCGGGGATCACGGTCCCGTCCGATCCCTGCCAGCGGAAGGCGGGCACGCGTCCCGGCGTCAGCTCCCGCGCGGCAGCCGCCACGCAGGGGCGGAAGAACAGGTACCCCTCCAGCCCGCCCTGCCGCAGGAGCTGCGGCAGCTGCGGATGGTGCCCGAAGGAATCCACGTTGGAGCCGATCCTCGCCGTCCGGCCGAACAGCCGGAGCAGGGTCCTCTGCCCGTACAAAGCCTGCCGCGCGAAGGATTCCCCGTCCGGCAGATTGCAGTCCGGCTCGATCCACCAGCCGCCGGTCAGCTCAAACCGTCCCTCCCGGACACGCGCCCGAATCTCCTCCAGCATCTCCGGGTCCGTCTGCTCCAGGTAGGCAAAGAACGCAGACGAGGTGGCGGTGTATCTGAAATCCGGAAACTCCTTCATCCGGTCCAGCGCGGACGCAAAGGTGGCGCGCACCTCCTGCATGCCTTCCTCCCACTGCCAGAACCAGACCGGATCGATATGCGAATTGCCGATCATGTGCAGGACTTTCTGCTTCATCTTCCGACTCCTTCCAGGCGGACCGCTCAGCGCCCGGACGGCGCATGCGGCTTCGTCACCAGCCGCATCATCGGCAGGTACCGCTCCAGGTAGACCCGCTCCAGGGTGGCGCTTTCGGCCGGGTCCGGTTCCAGCCGTTCGCGGACCGGGGCGTCCGGCAGCCCCGGCAGCCCCAGCCGGCAGAGCGCCAGGCGGGCAGCGCCGTACAGCGCAGTTTCCTCGTAAACCGGCAGGAGGACAGGACGCTTCAGCACATTGGCGAGGGTCCGCATATACCGCCGGTGCAGGGTCAGCCCGCCCGAACAGTAGACCGCCGCGCCGTCCGGGATCCGCATGGCCTCCGCGAGGTACCTGGTTTCAAAGGCGAGCCCTTCATAGACAGCGGCGATGATGGCGCCGCGGTCCGTCCCGTCCCTGAGGCCGATCAATCCCCCGCCGGCGTCCGGGTTCAGGTGCGGCGCGCCGCTGCCGGACAGGTACGGAAACCAGAGCAGTCCGGATCCCACGGGGGCCGTATCGGCCTCTTGCATCATGTCTTCATAATCCGCAACACTGTACAGCAGCCGCTTCCAGTAATTGACGGATCCGCCCGCGGACTGGATCGATCCCAGGCAGGCGTAGGGCGCAGCCCCGGGCGTCGGTCCGTAGGACAGGCCCGTGCCGGTCTCCGTCCGCCAGGCAGGGCCCAGCAGCACCTGCGCGGTCCCGGCGGACAGGAACACCTGGTCCGATGCGCCCATGCCGTAGGCGGCGCAGAGATGGTCGTGCCCGCCGATGCAGACGGGCGTGCCCCGCGGGATCCCCCAGCCCGGGCCCGAGACCATGCCGGCTTCCTCCCCCGGACGGATCAGCCGGGGAAACATGCCGGCCCTGAGCCCGATCGCGTTCAGGAAGCCTTCGTCCCACCGCAGCGTATGGATGTCCAGGCAGCCCGTGCGCGCCGCGAGGCTGACATCCTCGGCGCACGCGCCGGTCAGCAGGCCTGCCGCATATGAGACGAGGCCCATCCAGGCAGTGCGGTCCGGATCGTATTTCCCGGTCTTCATCAGCGTCAGCAGCTTGTAGATCCCGTATTTGTAGCTGTCCGGCAGGCCCGTCACGGCCGGCCGGTCCGCAAACCGGAAATCCCCGCGCGTGCTTTCAAAGACCGGCAGCGCGCGCCGGTCAAACCAGGGCCAGACGCTGCTGAGCGGGCGAAGCGTCCCCCGTTCGACCAGGAGGCCGGCCTCCGCCATGCCCGTCAGTGCGACCGCGGACAGGGGCGGCAGGGGGCCCAGATTCGCTAACAGCTCCCGCAGGTGCTGTTTGACCGCTTCCGCCGCATAGCAGGGAAAGCCGTCCTCAAAGACGACCGGCGTCGGGATGCGGCTGACCCGGCTGATTTCGCCGCTGTCCGTGATCAGAGCTGCCTTCCAGTGCGTCGTTCCCAGGTCGATGGCGAGAATCATAAGCTGCCTCCCGTCCCCTTGTCATGTGGCGTTGATTGCCTTTCCATTATACCCGCCGCCCGGCGCGCTGTCAACGGAAACCGGCATTCCGCTTCATAATATTTCACTAATTTTCATTATTTCTGCCATTTTTCAAAAATCGCTTGACAAACCATGGCGGATTCTGCATATAATAGGTCAGAAACCAGGAGATCCCACGGCGGAACGGCATCGGTCCGCACCATCATTATTCCGGGAGGAACCGTTATGGAAAAGCATCTCTTCATGATCGGGAACGCGCACCTGGACCCCGTCTGGCTCTGGCGCTGGCAGGACGGGTATGAAGCGGCCCGCGCCACCTTCCGCTCCGTGCTGGACCGGATGAACGAATACCCGGACTTTGTGTTCACGTCCGCCGCCATGTGCTGCTACGAATGGGTGGAGCGCAGCGATCCGGCCATGTTTGAGGAGATCCGTGAGCGGGTGCGCGAGGGCCGGTGGAAGATGGTCGGCGGCTGGTGGATCCAGCCCGACTGCAACATCCCCAGCGGCGAGAGCTTCGCCCGCCAGGCGCTGGCCGGGCAGCGCTACCTGATGGAGAAGTTCGGCGTGACCGCCCGCACGGGCTATAACGTGGACTCCTTCGGGCACAGCGGATCCCTGCCCAAGATCCTCCGGCTCTCAGGCATGGACCGGTATGTGTACATGCGGCCCGGCATCCACGAGCGCGCCTATCCCGCCTGGACCTTCCGCTGGCAGAGCCCGGAGGGGGATGAGGTCACCGCCTTCAGGATCCCCTACGAGTACTGCACCTGGCCGGACGCGATCGAAGCCCACGTGGACCGCTGCGCCAGCGAGATCAGCGATGAAAACGGTATGATGTGCTTCTACGGCGTGGGCAACCACGGTGGCGGACCGACCCGCAAGAACATCGAGAGCATCCGCGCCATGGACGGGCGCGGCGGCGTCAGCCTGACCATGAGCGATCCGGACAGCTATTTCGATCAGGTGACG
>CACXEB010000149.1 GCA_902766515.1 uncultured Eubacteriales bacterium | reverse complement strand
TTTCTCTATTGACATTTCAGTTGGTATTTGATTTAATATAGTCAATACCAACCGTTTCCATTCTTTCCACCGGTGAATGTTTTCCCCCCTGACCAATCCGTTTGAAGAAAGGACTGAGCGCGATGCAGGAACAAAAGAAACGTCTGCTGAGGCTTCTGATGTGGCTGCTGCCGGTCATCGGTTTCGTGCTGCTGTGGGTGCCCTCCCTCAACATGGGCCGTTTCTTCCACCTGGCAGCCGACTTCAGCTACAAGGACACGCTGACCAGGTCCATGGAGTATGACCAGCTGTTTACCAAAGCCGCGCCCGGCGTGCGGCCGCTGTTCGCCTACCACGCGATGATGATCTTCTGCGCGTTCGTACCGCTGATCGGCTACGCGGTCCAGCTGATCGGGGCCGGGCTGTCCGCCATCGCGCAGCGTTTCAAGCTGCTCAAGATCGGCGACGGCATCCTGCTGGGCGGGGCGATCGTCAACGGCCTCGCAGCCTTCGCTTCCATCACGTCCGCCACGAGCGCCATCAGCCGGTCCGCGGAGCTCTGCCCACAGGTCACCTACAATATCCCGGCGGGGTCGGTCGTCCTGGGCGTGCTGGCGCTCGTGCAGGCCGTCCTGTTCATCATCAACAACAAGGCCCGGATGCGCGCTGACAAGACCTACATGCCCATGAGCCGCACCGAGCGCCGCGAAAACCTGAAGGGCTGGGCCTTTATCTCCCCCTTCGTGATCGGCTTTGCCGTGTTCACCGCCTATCCCCTCATCTCCTCCGCCTTCGCCTCCTTTACCTACTACAACATCACGGCGGTGCAGAAGTGGTACGGCGTGCGGAACTTCTCCAACCTGTTCACCAACGACGAAGTTTTCTGGCTCTCCATGGGCAACACGCTCTATTACGTGTTCATCTCCGTGCCGCTGGTCATCATCCTCGCGCTGCTGCTGGCGCTGCTGATGAACACCCGCGGGCCGATGATGGGCTTCTTCCGGACGATCTACTACCTGCCCAACGTGCTGTCCGGCGTCGCCGTGCTGCTGTTGTGGCAGTGGATTCTCTCCCCGACCAACGGCCTCCTGAACAACTTCCTGGCGCTGCTTGGGATCAAGGGTCCCGCGTGGCTGCTGGACCCCAAATGGACCAAGCCGGCGCTGATCATCATGCGCTGCTGGTCGGTCGGCGGCACCATGATCCTGCTGCTGGCCGCGCTGCAGAACGTGCCGGTCGACCTGTATGAAGCGGGCGAGCTGGACGGGGCGGTCGGGTTCCGCAAGTTCTGGCACATCACCCTGCCGATGATTTCTCCCACGCTGTTCTTCGTCATGGTCACCGGTTTCTCCGGCGCTTTCCAGGTCTACGACTCCGCGTACATCCTCGCGCAGGACGGCGGCCCCGGAAAATCCCTGATGTTCTATAACCTGTACCTGTTCAACACCGCCTTTACCGACCAGTCGATGGGCAAGGCGAGCGCGATGGCCTGGGTGCTGTTCGCGGTCATCATGATCTTCACCATCATTCAGCAAACCGCCAGCAGGCGCTGGGTCTACTATGAGGGAGGTACGGACAAATGACAGGGATCGCCGCCGCCAACAACAAAAGATCGTCCGGCTCCCATTTCAGGAACCTGGGCATCCTGCGCATCCTGGCCTCCGTGATCCTGCTGATCGGCAGCGTAATCGTCCTCTTCCCGCTGGCATGGATGCTCTCCACATCGCTCAAGAGCGACGCGGAAGTCATGGTCAACTCCTCGCTGATCCCGAAGGCCTGGGCCTGGGACAACTTCGTCAAGGCCTGGAATTCCGCGCCCTTCGGCACCTATCTCAGGAACACGATCTTCGTCACGGTCGTCGGCACCATCGGTTCGCTGATCGGCAACTCCCTGGCCGCCTACGGCTTCGCGAAGATTCGGTTCCGCGGCCGCGAGCTGGTCTTCCTCTGCGCGCTGGGCACGATGATGATCCCGGGCATGGTCACGCTGGTGCCGACCTACGTGCTCTTTTCCCGCCTGGGCTGGGTAGGCACCTACCTGCCGCTGCTGGTGCCGGCCTTTACCGCCGGCGCGTACTACACCTTCCTGCTGCGCCAGAGCTTCATGGGGATCCCCATGAGCTACAACGAGGCGGCGAAGCTGGAAGGCGCGAACGAGATGCAGATTTTCACGCGCATCATCCTGCCGCTGTCCAAGCCGATTCTGACCACCATCGTCGTATTCGAATTCAAGGCCAAGTGGAATGACTATTTCGGCCCCATGCTGTACCTGACCAGCGAAAAGCAGTACACCCTGCAGCTGGGCCTGCGCACCTTCCGAGGGACAGCCGGCGTGGAATGGCAGAAATTCATGGCCGCTTCCCTGATTGTCATGGCCCCGACCATCATCATGTATGCCTTCATGCAGAAATACATCCTTGAAGGCATGGCCCAGGGCGGCATCAAGGGATAATCCCGGACACTGCGCCCGCAGCACGCGCTGCGGGCTTTTTTTGGAGATGAGAAAGGATGCAGAAAAAGAAAATCACCATGATCGGCAACTCGCACATCGACCCCGTATGGCTCTGGCGCGACCGCGAAGGCTTCCAGGCCGCGCGGTCCACCTTCGCCTCGGCGCTGGAGCGGATGAAGGAGTTCCCGGAGTTCGTGTACACGGCCAGCACGACCGCCTTCTATGTCTGGCTGGAGGAAAACTGTCCGGAGATGCTGGCGGAAATCCGCGCCCGGGTCGAAGAAGGGCGCTGGCACCTCGCCGGCGGATGGTGGGTGGAGCCGGACTGCAACATCCCCAGCGGTGAAAGCCTGATCCGCCAGGGGCTGTACGGACAGCGCGAGCTGTATCGGCTGTTCGGCTGCCTCGCCGAGTGCGGGTACAACGTCGATTCCTTCGGCCATCCGGCCGGCCTCCCCGCGATCCTCATGGGGCAGCGCCTGCCCGGATACGTCTTCATGCGCCCGCAGCCGCACCAGATGTCCCTGCCGGCGCCTTCCTTCCGCTGGACAGGCGAGGATGGCAGCGCGGTCGTCGCCAACCACTGCGAGGGAGAGTACTGCGCCTGGACGCGCACCGCCATCGTGACCAACCTGGACACCGCGCTTGCGGACATGGAGGCGTCCGGGCTGACGCACCTGCCGGTCTACTACGGCGTGGGCAACCACGGCGGCGGCCCGACGGTGGAAAACATCAAATGCATCCGTGAGCTGCGGCTGGAGCGCCCCGAAATGGACATTGAAAACGGCGGTCCAGCGGATTACTTCACAGCCGTGGATCCCGCTGCGCTGCCGGAGGTCACCGGCGAGCTCGAAAACGTGTTCCCGGGCTGCTATACGGTG
>CACXEB010000148.1 GCA_902766515.1 uncultured Eubacteriales bacterium | reverse complement strand
TGCTACAATAGCCCCGGTCGGAAGAAATGCGCGGTCAGACGCGCAGTGAATGAAAAACGGAGGTGCTGTATGGTTCCGTATCTGTTTGTAGGCGTGATCATCTTCTTTGTGATCATCATCTTCTTCGCGGTGTTTCCGGTGGGACTGTGGATCCGGGCGCGGGCGTCCGGCGTGCCGGTGCGCATTTCGGCCCTGATCGGCATGCGTTTCCGCCACATCTCGCCGCCCAAGATCGTGGACAGCTACATCCGGGCGCGCAAAGCGGGCCTGGACCTGACCACCGATGAACTGGAAAACCACTACCTGGCCGGCGGTAACGTAGAGCGCGTCGTGAGCGCGCTGATTTCCGCGCACCAGGCGGGCATCAACCTGGCCTTCAAGACCTCCTGCGCCATCGACCTGGCGGGCCGCAACGTGCTGGAAGCCGTTCAGATGAGCGTTGTGCCGAAGGTCATCGAGACGCCGCCGGTCGCCGCCATCGCAAAGGACGGTATCGAGCTGCGGGCCAAGGCGCGGGTGACCGTGCGCACGAACATCGACCGCCTGGTCGGCGGCGCCGGTGAGGAGACCATCATCGCCCGTATCGGCGAAGGCATCGTCACCACGATCGGTTCTTCCCTGTCCCATGAGGCGGTGCTGGAGAACCCGGACCTGATCTCCCAGACCGTGCTTGGCAAGGGCCTGGACGCCGGAACGGCGTATGAGATCCTGTCCATCGATATCGCGGACGTGGACGTCGGCCGCAACGTCGGCGCGCAGCTGCAGATGGACCAGGCCGAAGCGGACCGCCGCATCGCCCAGGCGAAGGCGGAAGAGCGCCGCGCCATGGCTGTCGCCCATGAGCAGGAAATGAAGGCTGCCGTGCAGGAGATGCGCGCGAAGGTGGTCGAGGCGGAGGCGCAGGTCCCGCTGGCCATGGCGGAAGCTCTCAAGACCGGCAAGCTGGGCGTCATGGACTATTACAAGATGCAGAACACCATCGCGGACACGGATATGCGCAACGGCATCGCGCACGCCGCCGCTCCGCAGCCGACCGCGCCGGAAGCTCCCAAGAAGGGTTGACCTGAATCCCCTCTTTGCGGTCGGTAAAGAGATTTCCCGTCCACGGTCCCGCCGGCAGGCGGAGCCGTGGACGGGACTTTCGCGAAGCGATAAGGAGACCACTGTATGGAAGGTTTAGTCGGTTGGCTGATCATCGTCCTGATCTGGGTGCTCGTTTCCGCGTCGAAAGGCACGAAAAAGACCCCGCCTGCCAAACCCGGCACGCCCGGCGCAAGGCCCGCGGGCGGAAATCAGCCCACGGCCCAGGCCCGGCAGGCTGCGTCGCAGGTGCAGGCTTCCCACAGGCTGAGCGCCGAGGAGATCCGCCGCGCCGCCCAGATGATCCTGGGTGAAACGCCCGCGGCAAAGCCCGCTGCGCCGGCCGCGGCCAGGACAGCGGCGCCGGCAGAAGCGGCTCATGACCACGGGTTTTACCAGGGGTCATCCTTCGGAGACGAAGGGAAGGATCCCTGCCATGACGATATGTACGGCGCCCATGACGAGCCGGTGGCGGATCATGGATTCTACCAGGGCGCGTCCTTCGGGGACGAGGGGATCGATCCGTGCCACGGCGACCTGTACCAGGCGCGTGAGCCGCTGGCGGCGGCCGGTACGCAGCCTGCCCAGGCGGGATTCAATCTGAAGTTTACCCGGGACAATGTGCTGAACGGCGTGATCATGAGTGAAATTCTGGCCAGGCGGGAGTGACATATGCAGTATCAGAATCCGATTCTGCTGGGTGATTACTCGGATCCGGACGTGATCCGGGTGGGGGAGGACTTCTATATGATCTCCTCCTCTTTTACTTATTTGCCGGGGATCCCGGTGCTCCGGTCCCGGGACCTGGTCCACTGGACGCTGATCGGCTATGCGGCGGCGCGGCTGCCTTTTGCACGCTACAATACGCCGCAGCACCGGTGCGGGACCTGGGCGCCGAGCCTCCGCTGGCGGGACGGGCTTTTCTATGTCTATGTCTGCCTGTCGGACGAGGGGCTGATCTGCCTGACCGCGTCGGATCCGGCGGGGGAGTGGCAGACGCACTGGGTGAAGGACGTGACCGGCTGGATCGATCCGTGCCCGCTGTTTGCCGATGACGGCCGCGTCTGGCTGGTGCACGGCTTCGCGGCCAGCCGCGCGGGCATCAACAACCTGCTGTACGTGCACGAGCTGTCCCGGGACGGCCTGAAGGTGCTGGACAAGGGTACCCTGGTCTACAACGGCGCGGACCACGGGGACACGACGGTGGAAGGGCCGAAGTTCTACCAGCGGGGCGGCGAGTACTGGATCCTGTGTCCGGCGGGCGGCGTCGCGACCGGGTACCAGCTGGCCCTCCGGGCCGGGTCGCCGCTGGGGCCGTACGAGCGCCGGGTCATGCTGGCACAGGGCGGGACGGAAGTAAACGGCCCGCACCAGGGCGCGCTGTTTGATGACGGCCATGGCCGGGAATGGTTCATCCATTTCCAGGATGTGGGCATATACGGGCGGGTCCCGCACCTGCAGCCGGTCCGCTGGGCGGACGGCTGGCCTGTGGCGGGCCGGGACGGCGAGCCGGTCGCCGGCGGGGACACGGGCCTTGCGCCCGCGCCGGGCGAGGTGCGGATGTCGGACGATTTTGCCGACGGCCTGGGCCTGCAGTGGCAGTGGCAGGCGAATCCGGACCCGGCCTGGTACCGCCCGCTGAAGCCGGGCCTGCGGCTGTACGCGGCCAAGGCGGACAATCCGTACCATGCGGGCGCCTTCCTGTCCCAGATGATGCAGGCATGGGACTTCCTGTGGGAGTGCCGGATCACGCGATACCCGGCCTCCGGGGATATCTGCGGCGTGGGCGTCATGGGTTTCCCGTATCACTGCCTGGTCCTCGAAGGGGAGACGCTGCGGCTGGTCCGGGGCGATATCCGGGAGATCGACCGCTTCACCCGGGAGCGGGTGACGGAGACCGTCCTGGCGGAAGCGTCCTGGCCGGACAGAACCGCGGTCTTCTGGATGCGGGTCCGCGGCGGCCGGGTGACCTTCGGCTGCCGGCGGCCGGATGAAGCGCCCGGGACCGGCGTGACGGTGGGGGAGACGGTCCCCATGGCCTGCGGCGGCTGGACCTCCGCGCGGCCCGGCCTGTTCTGCCTGAACCTGACGAGCGGGATCGGCGGCTATACCGATGTCGCCTGGGTCCATGTCAGCGATAAGGGAACGGACCGGCTGCTGTAGCATAAGCATGTAAAAATTTATACCAGCCATGACATTTCAGTCGTGGCTGTTTTTTGTTAAAATCAGGTCGTTATCAGTCCATGTTCTTAAAGGAGCAGATATATGCGGGGACGCCTGGGAAATCGGTGTTTGTTCATATTCCGGGATCGGCTGTTTGCGATCATGCTCGCGCTAGCGCTGGCGCTGGGCCTGTGCGGCGCGGCCGCGGAAGCGCCCGACCAGTGGGCGGACCTGTTTCAGCTGGCCGGGGAGACGGCGGCCGATTACGGCGATGTGCTGGCCGGCTGGGAAGCGGACGGCGCGCAGGCGGTCCAGGCGGATGTCCGGATCGACCTGAAGGCGGAGGATGCACAGCTGAGCGGCGATATCGCGCTGGTCACGCCGGAGCGGGCGGAATGGCCCCGGCTGCTGGGCGGCGGGGAAGCCGCCGGTGCATACCTGCGCTCCGGTGACAGCGAGAACAGCGCGACCTGGACCGTCCAGGTGGAAGAAGCCGGACTGTATGAGCTGACCATCACCTATCTGAGCATCGGCGGCAACGAGGCCAAGGCGCAGCGCAGGCTGCTGATCGACGGCGCCGTCCCCTATGAGGAAGCGAATAACCTGTGCCTGTACCGCGCCTTTGAGGAAGAGCTCCAGCCGGACGGCGGGCTGCGCGTCAACGCGATCGGCGACGAGGTCTGGCCGCGCATGCACGAGCTGTACCGCTGGCAGACGGTGCGGGCGGTGGACCAGCAGGCGATCTATGTCGACCCGCTGACTTTTTACCTGACGGCGGGGACGCACGAGGTCACGCTGGCGTATGTGGACCAGCCGGTGATGCTGACGGAGCTCGCCTTTGTCGCCCCGCAGCGGTACCTGCCGTATGAGGCTCAGCTGGCCGCCTGGCGGGAAGCCGGGGCAAAACCGGTCGGCGCGGACACGGTGATCAAGCTGCAGGGCGAGGCCAGCGCTTGGCGCAGCGAGTCCGTCATCCGCCGGGAGAGCGACGCGGACCCGCTGACGGAGCCGAAATCCGGCGCGGAGCGCGTGCTGAACGTGGTGGGCGGCTACCGCTGGCGGCTGGGCAACGCGGCGGTCACCTGGACGTTTGAAGCGCCGGAGAGTGGGCTGTACAGCCTGCATGTCAAGGCGCTGCAGAATACGGATCCCGGGATGCCCTCCTACCGACAGGTGATGCTGGACGGGGCGGTCCCCTTCGACGAAATGCGGCTGTATGCCTTCCCTTACAGCGCCGTCTGGTACGGTGAAACCCTCCGTGATGCCAAAGGACAGCCCTACGCGTTTTACCTGGAGCAGGGTGCGCATACCCTCACCATGACGGTCAAGCTGGGACCGATCGGCGACATCATGCTGCGCACCGAGAAGGACGTCACCTACCTGGGCCAGCTGCAGCGCGAGATCGTGAAGATCACCGGTACGGAGCCGGACTATAACTACGAGTACGACCTCTACCGGACGATGCCGGAGCTGAGCGGTCAGCTGACCTACCTGGCGGACCGGCTGACGGAGAGCGCCGACCTGCTCAGGCAGGTGTCCAGCGAGACGACCTCCATGGAGAACAACTACCGCCAGATCATCGACCAGCTGCACTTCTTCGCCGAGGACGTGGACCGCATCCCCAAGGCGCTGTCAGACCTGGACAACGCGCAGACCAACCTGGGCACCTATATTTCCAGCATTGAGAAATGCCCCATGGCGGTGGACTACCTGGCGCTGACCGCTCCGGACACGGCCTTTGACGTTCGGACGTCCACCTTCCTGCAGCGCATGGCAGTGACGGGGGAAAACTTCCTCGCGTCCTTCAGCAAGGACTATGACAGCGTCGGCCTGATCGTGGACGAGCACAGCGCGGGCCAGGAGATGACGGTGCTGAACGTCTGGATCGCCCGCGGCACGGAGTGGGGCGAGATCCTGAAGGAGCTGGCCGACGAGGATTTCACGCCTCGGACGGGCATTGTGATCAACCTGCACGTGCTGCCCACGGGCCAGCTTTCGACCGGTTCCGTGAACACCATCATGCTGAGCGTGGCCAGCGGGACGGCGCCCGACGTCGGCCTGAGCGTCGAGTACAACCTGCCCAACGAGTTCGCCTTCCGGGAAGCGGTTGTGGACCTGTCGCAGTTCCCGGATTTTGAGGAGGTCGCCTCCCGCTTCTATCCCTCCGGCCTGATCCCCTTCCGGTACAACGGCGGGGTATACGCCCTGCCGGAGACGATGGATTACACCGTCATGATCTACCGCCAGGACATCCTGAGCGAGCTGGGCATCCAGCTGCCCGAGACCTGGGAGGACCTGTACCAGCGGGTGCTGCCCCGGCTGTATGAAAACAACATGTCCTTCTCCCTCCCGGTGGATACCTCCGTCTCCAGCAACTCCCCCGGCGCGCTGCGCGGGTTCACCATGCTGCTGCTGCAGATGGGCGGGGACTACTACCACGGGGACGGGGTGTCCTCCGCGCTCGACACGCCGGAGGCCTACCGGGCGTTCAAGGCCTGGACGGACATGTACGCCAACTATGAGATCGACGCCGAGAGCAACTTCTTCACGCGGATCCGGACGGGCACCATGCCGATCGGCATCGGCAACTTCACGACCTATATGCAGCTGATGACCTCCGCGCCGGAGCTGTACGGCCGCTGGTCCATCGCGCCGGTGCCGGGTACGCGGCAGGCGGACGGCACGGTCCTGCACACCGTCGGCACCACCGCCGCGACCGCGGACATCATCCTGAGCCAATCCGAAAAGAAAGAGGCAGCCTGGGAATTCCTCAAGTGGTGGAGCAGCGAGGAGACCCAGACCCGCTACGGCCGCGAGCTGGAGGCCATCCTGGGTATGGGTGCCCGGTGGAACACGGCCAACGTGAACGCTTTCTACGCCCTGCCCTGGGACGCGCGGCACGAGCAGATCATCCGCGCGCAGCTGGCCAGCAGCCAGGAGCAGCTGATCGTCCCGGGCGGGTATTTTACCGGCCGGCACATCATCAACGCGTGGAACCGCGTGTGCATCAACAACGAAAACGCGCGCGACGCGCTGGAAAAGGCCGTCAGGGACATCAACAAGGAGCTGAAGAACAAGCGTGAGGAGTTCGGCCTGGACTGACCGTCTTCACGCGGGGAGGAAGAGCATGCAGGACACGAAAACGCTGACAGCGGCGCAGAACAGGACGGATCGGCCGGCCCTGGGCGATCGTCTGCGCGCCTGGCTGCGCAAAAACGGGACGGGCTATGCGTTTCTGCTGCCCTTCCTGATCCTTTTCGCGGTCTTTGTGATCGTGCCGGTCGCGGTGGCGATGTTCTACAGCCTGACCAATTACAACATGATCCAGCCCGCGCAGTTTATCGGGCTGCGCAATTACAGCCAGCTGGTCCTGGACGACGATGTCTTCCTGCTGTCGCTGCAGAACACGATGGTCTTCGCGGTCATCACCGGCCCGATCGGGTATTTCGCGTCCTTCCTGATGGCGTGGCTGATCACCCTGGTGAAGCGCGGGCGCGGCTTCTTCAGCCTGATGTTCTACGCGCCCAGCCTGACCAGCGGCGTGGCGATGGCCAATATCTGGCTGATCCTGTTTTCGGGCGACCGCTACGGCTACATCAACAACCTGCTGCTGCGCGCAGGCCTCATCCTGGAGCCGATCCTGTGGACCAAGGACGCCACGTACATCCTGCCGGTCATCATGATCATCTCCGTGTGGATGAGCATGGGCACGGGCTTCCTGGTCTTCCTGGCCGGCCTGCAGAACGTGGATCCGTCCATGTATGAGGCCGCCCGCGTGGACGGCATCAAGAACCGCTTCCAGGAGCTCCGCTACATCACGCTGCCCATGATGAAGCCGCAGATGCTGTTCGGCGCGATCAACGCGATCGTGAGCGCCTTTGGCGTCTTTGACGTGGCGACGGCCGTGGCCGGCATGCCGAGCCCCAACTACGCGGCCCACACCATTGTGGCGCACCTGTACGACTACGCCTTCACGCGCTTCAACATGGGATACGCCAGCGCGGTGGCCATGGCGCTGTTCGTGATCACGTTTGCGCTGGGCCGCATCTGCATGCACATATTCAAGGACAACACCTGAGACGGGGAGGAAAGCGATGACGACACGTGTGATGGAAAAGCCGCCCCGCCGCCGCTTCCGGCTGCGCAGGCTGTCCTTTTCCCGCCTGATGCTGTACCTGCTGCTGGCGGTCCTCGTGGTGATCGCGGGCCTGCCGCTGTTCGCCATGGTCTGCCGCAGCCTGATGCCGCTGGACGAACTGTATATCTATCCGCCCCGGCTGATCGTGCACCGGCCGACGCTGCGCAACTTCAGCGACCTGCTGACGTCCCTGTCCTCGTCCACGGTGCCCTTCACCCGCTACATCTTCAACTCCCTGTTCACCACGGTGGTGACGGTGGTGCTGAGCGTGGTGGTGTGCTGCATGGGCGCCTATGGGCTCGTCAAGCACAAACCGGCCGGCAGCGGCGCGATTTTCGCGGTCGTGCTGGCGGCGCTCATGTTCTCCAACCACGTCACGCAGATCCCCAACTACCTGGTGGTCAACGGCCTGGGGCTGGTAAACACCTACCTGGCCCTGATCATCCCCAAGATCGCCGTGGCGTACAACTTTTTCCTGGTCAAGCAGTTCTGCGAACAGCTGCCGGACTCCATCCTGGAGGCGGCCCGCATCGACGGCTCGCGGGAGTTCCGGGTGTTCTGGACCATCGCGATGCCGCTGCTGAAGCCGGCCTGGACCACGCTGGCGGTCTTCTCCTTCGTGAACAACTGGAACGACTACTTCTCTCCGCTGATCTTTATCAGCAGCAACGCGCTCAAGACCCTGCCGCTGGCCCTGCAGACCCTGTCCGGCGGCGCGGGCGTGGTGGCGCGCGCGGGCACGGTAGGCGCGGCGACCTTCCTGACGACGGTCCCGTCGATCCTGGTGTTCGCGATCATGCGCGGCAAGGTCATGGAGACCATGTCATACTCCGGCATCAAATCGTGACGGGACGCAAAGGAGGACGACGGGACATGCGAATCATCCGGTGGAGATGGCCGGCCGTGCTGCTGGCGGTCATCTGCCTGGTCCAGGGGACGGCGCGGGCCATCGTAGGCATGGACGCGTTTGTGGTCGACACGGACACGATGGACGGGACGGACACCTACCTGCCGATCCCGGCGGCGTATGAGGTCTATACGACGGTCCGCAACCTGGGCGAGGCCGGCTTCATGAACCATCCCGAGGACCTGTATGTGGCCCCGGACGATACCATCTATGTGGCGGACGGCGAGAACAACCGCATCCTGCAGATGACCCGGGACGGCGAGGTGCTGCGGATCATCACCGAGGCCTGCGGCGCGAAGCTCAAAAAGCCGCGCGGCGTCTATGTGCACGATGACGGCAGCATCTGGATCGCGGACACGGGCAACCTGCGCATCGCCACCCTCAACGCGGACCTGACGGACCGCAAGGCCTATGTGAAGCCGGACTCCTCCCTGCTGGGCGCCAACTTCACCTTCGACGTCCAGAAGATCTTCGTGGCGAATACCGGCTATATCTACGCGCTGAAGGGCGCCAACCTGATCGCGCTGGACGAGGCCAACCAATTCCGCGGTTACCTGGGGGCCGACAAGGTGGGCTTCAGCCTGTCGCGCTTCCTCATCCGCCTGTTCGGCAGCAAAAGCCAGATCGAGCGCACGGTCAAGCAGGAGCCGGCCAGCTATTCGAACTTCTTCATCGGCGCGGACAACATGATCTACGGCATCCTTTCCAACAAGGACACCGCCCAGATCCGCAAGCTCAATTCCGTCGGCACCAACACCTACCCCGAGCAGACCTACGGCTTCGTCCTCACGGACCCGACGGCGACGGGGTCGGCAAGGGAGCTCAAGCCGACGTTCTCGGACGTCACGGTGGAGGCCAACGGCATCATCACCGTGGTGGACCGGGGCACCGGCCTCATTTACCAGTACGACCAGGACGGCAACCTGCTGTGCTGCTTCGGCGGCCTGGGCGACACGGGCGGCGTGTTCCAGATCCCCGTGAGCATCGACGCGGACAGCGAGGGCTACCTGTATGTGCTTGACTACCAGACCAACGAGCTGACCGTCTTCCGCCCGACGCATTTTATCCGCCTCGTGCACCAGGCTGTGACCCTGCACGGGGAAGGCAGGTACCAGGAGGCGCTGACCTACTGGCAGCAGGCGCTGGAGATTGACAGCAATTACGCGCTGGCGCACCGCGGCGTCGCCAAGATCATGGGCAAGCAGGACGATTGGCGGAGCGCGCTCCGGTCCTACCAGCTGGCGAACGACCGGGAAGGCTATTCCGAGGCCTTCGGGGAATACCGCCACCAGCTGTTCCGGGAATACTTCGTCTGGGTCGTCCTGGGCGTGGCGGTGCTGGCGTTCGCCGTGATCAAACTGTTCTCGCTGCTCAAGCGCAAGGCGGACCAGTGGGCAGACGACGTCCAGATGGGGAGGGAGTTATGATCGCAAGCCTGAAAATGTGTGTCATGATCCTGTTCCATCCCATCGTGGTCATCGAGCACATCAAGAAGCACCGCGACGAGCCGCAGTTCAGGCGCGACAGCCTGATTCTGGTGCTGTGCCTGTACGCGCTGGCGCTCATCGTCAACGTGGCCAGCATCTACTGGACGCACTTCCCGCTGGCGTCGGTCTCCGTGCGCAAG
>CACXEB010000147.1 GCA_902766515.1 uncultured Eubacteriales bacterium | reverse complement strand
GCCGTAGCTCCACATCTCGTTGTCCTGGCCGGTATGCAGGTAGCCGCCGCCCCAGTCGCGGTCGTCGAGGGCGGGGATGGTGAAGGGTTCGCGGTCGCCGTGCAGCCGCATGACGGGCTGGAAGACGGCCCACTCATACCAGCGGGCCAGCAGCTCGCGGAAATCGGGATCGAAGACGTTGCCCTCCATGAAGCCGCCGATGTCCGTGTTCCACCACGCGATGCCGGCCAGGCCGATGTTCAGGCCCGCGACGATCTGGTCCTTCAGGGATTCCCAGGTGGAGGGCACATCGCCGCTCCACAGGACGTTGCCGTATTTCTGGCTGCCGGCCCAGCCGCTGCGCAGCAGGTTGACCGGGCAGGGATTGCCCAGGGCGGTCTCGTGGTCGTAGAAGATGCGCGAATACCACTGCGGGAAGATGTTGGAGCAGCTCATGGCCGGCCCGATGTGGTAGCGGAAATTGTCAAAATCGTACTTCGTGAGGTCCGGCTCGGAGTTGTCCAGCCAGAAGCAGTCGATGCCGATATCATAGTAGCTCTGCTTGCACTTTTCCCACACGTAGTCCCGCGTTTCGGGGTTGGTGGGGTCCAGCGTGACGCAGTCGCCCTGGTAATCATAGGTCTGCATCGCGCCGCGCTCGGTCCGCATCAGCAGGCCGCGCTCCGCCATCTCGTAGAAGTGCTTGCTGCGGCGGTCGACGCTGGGCCAGACGGATACCATGACCTTGATGCCCATGCTGTGCAGCTCGTCCACCATCGCTTTGGGATCCGGCCAGTACTTGGGGTCAAACTGCCAGTCGCCCTGCACGGTCCAGTGGAAGAAGTCGATGACGATCACGTCCAACTGGATGCCCATGCTGTGGTATTTCCGGGCGATCTCCAGCACCTCCTGCTGGGTGCGGTACCTGAGCTTGCACTGCCAGAAGCCCATCGCGTCCTCGCGCATCATGGGCGGCCGGCCGGTGACGGCGGTATACTGCTCCAGGAGGCCCTTCGGGCTGTCCGCCACGGTGATCCAGTAGTCCATATCCTTGGTGCAGGCGGCCTCCCAGACCGTGATGTTCTTGCCGAAGGACACGCTGCCGACGGCGGGATTGTTCCACAGGAAGCCATAGCCCAGGCTGGACACGGCGAAGGGGACGGTGGTCTGGCTGTTCTTCTGCGCGAGCTCCAGCACGCAGCCCTTCAGGTCCATGTAGGGCTGCTGGTACTGACCCATGCCGTACAGCTTTTCGCCGTCATTGGGCTCAAAGCGCACGGTCAGCCGGTAATCCCCGCCGACGTACGGCGTCCATTCGCGGTTGACGATCTTCAGGCAGTGGCTTTCCTTCGTGACGGACCCGCCGTAGTTGCGGTAGTGCTCGCGCAGGATCATCTGCCCGTCCCGGTAAAAGGTGATCACGCCGCTGCGGTTGACCGTCGCGCTGATGCGGCCGTTGGTGATCCGGGCGGCTTCGTAGTGGTGGATCTCCCCGTCGCCCTCGCGCTGGGGGTCGTCATAGGTCTCCAGCCGGACGGACTGCGCCGCGGCCGGCTCGGTCAGCGCCCAGTTTTCGCCGCTCAGCGCCGGGTACATGGTGGCGCGGACGCGCAGGCTGTCCCTGCCCCAGGGTTCGATCACCACGGTCTCGCCCTGCCGCCTGCAGGTCAGCCGGTTGTCTTTCAGGATAAACTGCATCTTCAGATCACCTCATTCAACAATATGACAGCACCGTGTGCTGCTTCACGCAGACCGCGCGACAGTCCGCTTTTGCACTTTTTCCGCACTGCCGCCGCCAAATGCCTTGTCAACGTCCATTGTACCACGTTCCTCAGCGCTTTTTCAAGGGGTTCTTGATATTCCGCGGCGAATCAGGTATAATTTCCACGGTTCACTTTGTGAACCGTGACCGTAAGGGGGACTGGCGTCCCCCCTGCGTGACCCCCCTACAGATTTGCCTGTCGGTACTGCGTCCCTCCCGGGCGGCAAATCTGCAAGGTAGAAATCGCTGACGCGATTTCGTCCTCGCACCGTACATGCCGCTGCTGCGGAT
>CACXEB010000146.1 GCA_902766515.1 uncultured Eubacteriales bacterium | reverse complement strand
CCGGTGTCCACGGCCCAGACCGTCTTCATGCTGGTGGTATCCACGCAGCGGACGATGCCGTAGCTGTCGGCCAGGTACACATACTGGTTGTACATGGCGATGCTGCTCTCGACGCCCACCCGCTTTTCAGGCTCGTTCTTGGACTTGCTCATCTGGTACACGATGGTGGGATCGACGGTCAGCTCGCCGGCGATATTGAAGTTCGTCTTGAGGTCGACGGTATAGAGCAGGCCGTTCTCGCCGGCCAGGATCAGGGCGTCGTTGTTCCACAGCGTCAGGTCGGTGCCGTCGAAGGCGCCGTTGGTCCAGTACTGCTTCTGCTTGTCGTCCTGCTGGCGGCCGTTGATGAACAGGAGTTCCGTCTGGTCCACCAGGTTGTACAGATAGTATCCGATCTTGCCGGACTTGTTCTTCAGCTTGGAAATACTCTGTCCGAAGGAGAGCATCGGGTAGCCGCGGGAATTGACGGACACGCTGCTGCGCAGCGGGTAGCCGATGTTGATCGGCGCGCGGGTCTCCTCGCCGTCCGTCAGGTCCAGGAAGTAGACCTTGCCGTCCTGGGCGGAGAAGATGACCTCGCGCAGCGCGCTCACGTTCTTCTTCGCCTCATTGATGTTCATGATCTTGCGCACGTCGGACGCCCACTTGACGATGACCGGCTGTCCGGGCCAGCCGACGCCGTAGAGCACGCCGGAATCGGCGGTGGAAAGGCTGCCCAGGTCTTTTTTCCAGAGGATGGTCATCCGGTCGTCGGCGATTTCAGCCGTGCCGAAGGCGGCGTTGCGGCGGAAGTTGTCGCCGCGGAAGGTCAGCACGCCGTTCTCGCCGAAGGTGTACAGGCCCGGGTTCTGGGCCATCAGCGGCTCGGCCCGGGTGTAGTCCTTCTGCGTTTTGACGTTGATCAGCACCGTGTCCGTCATCGCGACCTTGCTCATGTCGGAAGAGGCGGTCAGCGCGGGCATCGGCGTGAAGGTCGGCTTGGGCGTGGGGGTCGGGGCGGGCGTCGGCGTCGGTTTTTCGGTCGGCGTCGGGGCAGGGGTCGCGGTAGGCGCAGCGGTTTCAGTCGGTTCCGGCTCCGCGTCCTGCTGGTCCGTGGTTTCCGTGTCCGCCGGGACGGTGCCGGCTTCCGGATCTTCCGGTCCCTGATCGGGCTCACCCTGGTCCGGCGCGGCGGTATTCAGGACATAAGCGGTCGGGAAGGCGAACACCGGCGTGGCCTCGGGCTGCGGCGTTTCCGTCACAGGAGCGGCGGGCGCGGGAATTTCCAGATCCTCCGGATCCAGGTTCTGGACGATGACGGCCGGCGCTTCCGTCGGCTTGGGATAATTGATGGCGATGGTATAGTATTTGTCGGAGGTGATCCAGACGTTGTCGCCCTGCTGGATCGAGGCGAAGACATCGCCGTTGTAGGGCTTTTCAAAGATGACGGAAAGCTCCCAGATGCGCATGCTGTCGCCCTCCGGCAGCGCCTTGGTGATGCTGGAGGCGATCCGGTTGCCGTCTGCGTCACAGAGGGCGACGCTGGTGACGTTCTGGGTAGTCGTCATGTTGAACACGCATTTTTCACCGACGTTGACGTTGGGCGTGACGCAGGTGAACGCGTTGACCTGGGCCGGCTGCTCGGTCGGACGGATCAGGCCGGTCAGGCGCGTGACGCCGCCTTCGATGCCCGATTTGACGTTGTTGAGAGCGCCGATCACGCCGCTGTTGCCCTCCGGCAGCAGGAAGTAGAGGCCGGCAATCAGCAGAATCAGGACGAGGACCACGATCAGGATGATGCGCGCGAATAACGGGAAGCGCTCCTGGCCTTCGTCGTCGGCCTCCGGCTCCTCACCATACCGTTCGCGCGGCGGAATGGGCGGCGCGGCCGTCGGCTGGGGCCGCTGGTTGGTCCGGCCGCTGGGCCGCTGGTAGGTGGTCCTTTCGGCCGGCGCGGCTTCAGGGGCTTCGTATTCCTCATAAGCGCCGTCGTGTTCCTCCGGGCGCGCGTCATAGCTGGGACGCTGGGGCTGCCGGATGGTCTGGTGATAGCCGGTCTGTGTCATACGGGTATATACCCCGGTATCCTGGGCCTGCTTTTCAAAGGCGCGGCTGCGCTGTTCCAGCAGCCTGTCGTTGCTGCTGCGGCTGGTG
>CACXEB010000145.1 GCA_902766515.1 uncultured Eubacteriales bacterium | reverse complement strand
ACAGATTTGGAAAGAGCTCAGAAAGAGCGGCTTCAAAAACGAGGTATTCACCTCTCTGGATGCAGTTGTCAAACGCTTATGTCAAGTGATCCATGATCTCTCTAATGATGTCATTCGAAGCATCACTGCCAGAAAATGGATTATACGTATGTTTTAGACGCAATTTAGTATCAGATAAATTCCGGCCTGATAAACGCCACATGATGCTCCATCAGGTCATCCAGGAGCAGCCGGTAGTATCCGGGCACAAGCGCTTCCGTTTCATCGTGCGCGTGCAGCAGCAGGATATGCCGGCCTTCCGGTGCGTACAGGGCGGCGCCGGATGCCGGGCTGGCGTTCCGCATCCTCTTCCGGATGTCGTCCATGGTATAGCCGCTGCCGGGCCGGATGTTGTACTCTGTAAAGTCGAAGGTCCATAGCGTGTCAATGTCCCGGTCCAGCCCCTGCGCTTTCCACCAGGGATAGGGGATCCGGGTGTCGTCGACCTTGCTGAACCCGTTTGCGCGCAGGTAGGCCTGCAGGGCGTCCCTGTGCGCTCCTCCCTTGTCGCCGTAGGGGAAGCGGAACGGCCGGAAGGTCCGCCGGACGCCGGCAAGATCGTACAGGCGGTTCAGGACCGCTTCACATTGTTCGATCTCCCGGATGCCCTCCTCCAGCGTGAGCGCCGAAAAATGCGGGTGGGAGTAACCGTGATTGCCTACGATCATGCCGTGCCGGATCGCGTAGACCGCGGGCTCCGGGTCTTTTTCCGCCTTTTGCCCGACGGCAAACATGATCGCCCGGATACCGGCCGCATTCAGATAATCAACGATGGATCGCGTGTTATTCGAAGGGATGTCATCGATCGTCAGCAGCGCCTGAATCATTTTCGTCCTCCTGTGGTGTTGTTTGTGGTTGCGGGATCGTGTTTTTCCGGCAGATATACAGCAGGTGGCTGGTGCCGCCCAGCAGCTCGCGCTTCTCGGCAAAATGCAGGTACCAGGCCGCAAAGGCGTCGAAATCACTGTCCGGAATGGAAAAATCCGCACGGTCCTCGATGGGCTCCAACAGGCCGTCCACCCCCGCTGTCGTGATCCACGTGACCGGCTTGTGTTCAAACAGCCGCTCAAACTCGGCTACGTCATATCCGGTGAACAGCTGCTCCCTGAAATGCCGGATCCGGTAATCGGGCGTAAAGTTTTCCTCCTGGCCGGCGGCCCAGTTCCCCTGAAGGTAATTCGCGTACATGATCGCGTAGACGGAAATAAAGGCAAACAGGATCACCCCGCCCGGCCTGGTCACGCGGATGGCCTCGTCGATGGCGCTGTTGACCTCGTCCGGCTCGTAAAGGTGGTACATCGGCCCGAGGAGGAGCGTCATATCGAAGGTGTTGTCCGCAAACCTGCCCAGGTCAGTGGCGTCCCCCTGGACAGCTTCGAGGCTGCCGATCCCCCTACTGTTTTCCCGCAGGACGGCGAGATGGCGCTCCAGCAGTTCCACGGCGGTGACGTTCATGCCTTCCTTTGCCAGGGCGATGGAGTACCTGCCGGTCCCCGCGCCGACTTCCAGCACCCTGGACCGGCAGTTGGCGTAACGGTGGATATAGGCCATGGTGGTCGCAAACTCCAGCTGGCCGTGCCGGGACCGCCGCAGTCGGCTGTCCTCGTCCGATTTCCCGTAAAACCTGGTGATGATATCTTTCCGGGTATCCATTCCGCACCCCCCCTGCCTTATCCTGACATGGCCGATCCTGCCAAAGGGTCATCCATTCCCGCAGATTATATCATCATCCCCGGAAGAAAAAAAGAGAAAAATCCCCCTGTTTTTTGCGGCGGATAACACCGCATCCGGTGATTTGGTGTATAATGGAGAAGGAGTATACCGCTGACCGGTCCGGACAAATGATAAGGAGAATGAATGATGGGAAAATTATGGATGAAAGCTGTCGGAACCTGCTGCTGCGCCGTCCTGCTCGTCTGCCTGCTGTCTGCGGCGGCGGGCGCGGAGCCGTCGCGCTGCCCGTATGATATTCACCTGAGCGTCATGTACAATTACCTCTCCGACGCCGAGCGCACGCTGTATGACCGGCTTTATGACGCGCTCTGGACCGGGCAGGGCAGTGTCCCGGTTCCCGCGGGCGTCACGAAGGCGCGGGCGGAGTGGATGCTGGATTATATCTATAACGAGGCGCCGGAGCTGTGCGCCTATGACCGCTGGGCCAGCCGGGTCACGACCGGTTCGGGGGGAATGACGATCATTCCGGTATACAAGATGCCCCTCCGGGAGCAGGAGCGCTTTATCCGGGAGACGGCTGATAAGGCCCGCCGCTACGCGAAGCTGGGGGAGAAGAAGGGCCTTCGGACCCTGCACGATGACCTGAGCGCCCGGTTCGCTTATGGGTCGGTGGACGGGGAGGACACGCAGCTGGCCTATTTCGCGCTGAAAAACGGCAAGGCGGTCTGCAACGGATACGCGCAGACGTTTGTCATGTACGCCCATTTTGCGGGGTTCACCGCCAGCTATATCGACGGCAAGGTCTATGATGACAGCGGCAGCTACGTCGGAAACCACGCGTGGAATATCGCCTGCGCGGACGGGCGCTTCTTCTGGCTGGACCCCACCTGGGACGACCAGGGCTCCAGGGCTTCTCACCAGTGGTATGATGTCGACGGGAGCACGATGCTGAAGACGCACCGGCCGGACCCTGAGTACCAGCCGATCCTTTCCCTGACGACTGTTCTTCCGGACCGCGTCACCTTCACGATGCATTTGGATGTGAATAACGGCAGCGGCTTTTCGCGGGGGATCACCGATAAGATCGGGCAGACCGTCCGGCTGCGCAGCCTCGCGTCCGGCGAATACTATACGCCGGCTATGGTGATCTGGAACAGCAGCCGCAGGGCGGTCCGGGTGACGGTCAGCTGCAGGCTGGACGGGCAATGGATCCGGTGGAACGCGTGCGAAGTCCAGCCGGACAGCAACATCGCGTTCAGGACGAACGCGGACCAGCTCCGCGGCGGGACGGGCAGCCATAAGATCGTCTGGTATTGCGGCGGGATCAGGCTCGGCACCTTCACATGGCAGGTGAAGTGACATAGATCTCGGACAGTCCGGCTGCCAGTCCTGTCATCAATTTTCTCATTGGCCGAACCGGTACCGGAGACCATGGTTTTTGCAATACTGCTCGGCATAGCTGCCGGGAGAAACGGCGATCAGCAACTCCTTTGAACAAGAAGCGAACGCGTTTTCGCCGATGCTGGTCACGCTGGCCGGAATGCGGACGGAGATTATGATATTACAGTGTGTACATTATGTTCGTATTTGTGTTATCGGCAAATCAGCGGCTTTCCTGTAGGCGTAGCGTACAAAAAACATGGCACAAGGCTGGGATGAGAGGCACTGTCAGTTATTCAGCCAGTCCAGCGCATTGGGGTAGGTGTACAAAAGGCTGTTTTGTTTGCAGTATTCTTCCGCGTAGCTGCCCCAATCCACGATGAGCGTAAGATTATTGCAACCATGAAACGCCAAATCTCCAATCGTCGCCACACTGTTTGGGATTGTCACGCTGGTTAGACTGGAACAATAGGCAAATGCTTCATTCCCAATAGTCGTCACACTGCTTGGAATCGTCATGCTGGTCAGACTGGAACAATAGTAAAATGCTAAATATCCAATTGTTGTCACACTGTTTGGGATCGTTACGTTGGTTAGCTTGGTACAACTGTAAAACGCATATTCACCAATCTCTGTTACGCTGTCTGGAATCGTCACACTGGATAGACTGTAGCAATTGGCAAATGTTAAATCCCCAATCGTTGTCGTGCCTTCTGGAATCGTCACGCTGGACAGGCTGCCGCAATTGGAAAACGCGGAAATCCCAATCGTCGTCACGCTGTCTGGGATTGTCACACTGGTCAAGCTGTTGCAGCGGTCAAACGCTTTATCCCCAATCGTCGTCACGCTGTCCGGAATTGTCACGCTGCTCAGGTTGTTGCAATCGGAAAATGCAAAACTCCCAATTTTTTTGACTCCCTGGGGAATACTGTATGTATCTGCTCGTAAATCATGAGGACAGTATATCAGGCGTTTATCTGGCTTGCTGAACAGTATATCGTTGATCGTGGCAAGATAGGGATGATTTGGCGAAATAAGAATGCTCGTCAGATTATCGCAATATGCAAAAGGATTATCTCCAATTTTTATCACGCTATTCGGGATTGTCACGCTGCTCAATTTGGTGCAACGGTAAAATGCCATATCCCCAATCGTTGTCACGCTGTCAGGGATCGTCATGTTGGTCAAAGTGTAACAACCGGCAAATGCCATATCCCCAATCGTTGTCACGCTGTCAGGGATCGTCATGCTGGTCAGACTGGGACAATTGGCAAACGCCATATCCCCAATCGTTGTCACGCTGTCTGAGATTATCACGCTGTTCAGACTGGAACAATTGTTAAACGCATATTCCCCAATCGTCGTTACGCCTTCTGGGATCGTCACGCTGGTCAGACTGTGGCGGTTTTCAAACGTACTATCGCCTATCGCCGTTACGCGATGGCCATCCAGCGTGTTGGGAATAACGACGTCGTATGCGCGCCCGCAGTATTCAAGGATTTCGGCGCTACCATCTTGCTGAATGACATATTGAAACATACCGGTCTGGTCGATGATGCGATATACGATTGCGGTTGAGTCTCTGGTGATGGCCACCATTACGATATTGGACTGGGCCGGGCCGTTGAAGGCGTCGCCGTCATAGTCCGCCCGGAGCATGTAGTTGCCGCGGGAGAGGGAGGACAGGTCCGCGGTCATTACGCCGTCCGTCACCGTGCCGGTCAGCACCTGGCGCGCTGTACCGCTGACGTCCATGATCCTGACGGTGCCGCTGCATTTCTCCTGCTGCGTCTCGTTGACCGCCGTGTCGAACCGGGCCGCGTTGCTGTTGCGCCGCTCCAGGGAAACGCCGTTCCAGAAGCTGGTGAAGGTACCGGTCAGGGCTGTGACCGTTCCGGTCTCTTGAGTGATTTCAGCAGTCGACAGCACGATCTCCGGCCTGAAGCCGTGGAAGACCCCGTACAGGATCTTCCGCCGGGCGGTCATGTCGCTCCAGAGGAGGTTTTTGTCATTCACCCACTGCGTGCTGTTGTCATTGCTCTTCATATAGCTGATCACGGTTGGATTGAGCGCGGTGGTGTATTTCAGGGCATCCGCGTTTTGCCGGAGGGCAAGCGGATATTCATCTTTCCATACCTTCAGCGTGGTTTTTTTGTCCAAAATGGTCTGGGACGTCAGCACGACAACCCCGTTGCAGCGGCAGGCAGCCTGGACCTTGTCCAGGGTCCATTCATCCGGGTCTTGCGCTATGCCGTAGGCTTTCTCAAGACGGAGGGTGATGGTCAGCTGGTCCAGCGGTACCTTTTGGGACAGTTCGATATAGTATATGTCCGTGCTGTCGCTTTCAAAGTCGTTGTAGGCGGACCGGTCCAGCAGCTTGTCGGCAAGCTCGTTTCCGTCCGGACCGAGAATCCGGGCGTACACGCTGTCGTCGGTGCCGTTGGTGCCGAAAAAGCCGTTTTTCGCGGTGTGGATCCGGAGGCAGACCTCGTCCGTCATGACCTTGCCCTCCGCGTTTTTGAATGCGCTTGTGACGCCGTATTTCCCGAAGAAGCTGTTCAGGTTGTCCGGCCCCAGCAGGATCAGCTTGCCCATCATCACCGTGTTGTAGAAGGCGGCGAGCTTCTCCGGATCCCCTTCCTCCGTAAAGTATTGCAGGTATGTCAGGAAATCCCTGTAGTCTTCCGACAGGTTTTCAGGATTTCTGAGCGCGGTCGTGTTCGTGATATACCGCATCAGGTCGTCCTTGCTTTGCGGCAGGTCGCCCTTTTCCTGGAGAAAGAAATTGAGCCAGAATTCCGGGTTCTCCAGAAGCACTTTGTACGCGTGATAGTCGAAACCGGTCAGGGACAGGCCCCACTGGACGGCGTCGTCGATCAGCCCGTCCTTGAATTCGTTCCATCGCTGGAGGAGCCCGGTGATCCCCAGCTGCTCCATCACCCATTCCTCCGTCCTGGATAACGCGCTGGCGATCCTTCGCAGCCAGTCGGGTTCGGGCGAGGCATAGACGCCGTAATCGTCCAGCCATGTCTGCAGCCGGTCCTTGACGATATCGACGGTATCCTTGCCCTCCGCCCCGGCGAGCATGTCGTGCGCGATATCGTCGAACGCTTTGACCAGCTCGCGGGTCGCGGTGTCAAGATCTTCGATCCATGCGTCGAGGTATGTGGCGACCAGCGATGGGAGAAGGGGATCCTGGAAAACGAACCTGATCAACTCAGTGGATTTTGTGCCGAGTCCGTTGACCCATTCGTCAAAATAGGCGGCGGAGGACGAGGGGGCCAGGGGATCGCGGAGCATATTCGCGGTATGATAGAGCACGGTGCGCAGCTCGACCAGGTACAGGTATTGGAGTTTCGTGGATTTGAAACCGCTGTATTGCTGGTAGAGCCCGGCGATGCCGGCGTTCGCCGTCCCGTCGTAGACCCATGTGTTCAAAACAAAATCCACCAGCGCGGCCACGGCCGTGTCCTGGCTGAGGCGGCTGCCGATCAGGTTGTCCAGGCACTTTTCTTCCAGCATATGGCGGAGGATGTAATACAGTCTGGTCGGATCGTTGTTCGCCAGGTCCCTGGCGACGTCCAGGTATGCCGGGTAGGCCGCGCCCGCAAAGGCGTTGATGAAATCGTGGCCGAACTGATCGCCCGCGTAGTGCACCGCCATGCCGAGCGTGAACGCGATCGCCTGCATGCGCTCGTCGCAGTTTTTCGGCAGGGAGTTCGCCGCGTCCACCAGCAGCATCAGCCAGTCGCCGACGCCGGTGCCGGATTTCACGTCATACGGGTGGATATAGGTTTGCCCTGTCAGCATGTCCGGATAGAAATCCGGACCGAGCGCGCCCGCGCGGAAGGCCTCCGGATACTTCCTGAGGGCGGTAGCGTATTCCTCCGGCATCCTGTAGCTTGCGCCGTCTATCGTGATATACCCGTCCGCCGCGTCCTTCAGCAGCACGTTGGCGCTGTATCCGTGCGTTTTCGTGGCCCACGCGCGCGCGCTGCCCGGCGCCAGCATGGCGGAAAAGGCGAAGACCGCGGCCAGCACGGCCAGTACGCAGTTTCGAAAGACCTTGCGCTTCATGATTCTGTCCCCTCCTGCTGGTGGAGCATTGTGCGGACCTGATGGATCAGGGCCATGACGTGCAGGTTGTCCCGGACGGGGCTTTCCGGGGCGCCGGAAACGGCGGAGCGGACGAAGGCGGCGATCTCTTCGTGGAAGGCCCTGGACTGGGCGTCATCTGCCACCGGCAGGGCGCGGACGGTCCCGTGCTCAAACAGCAGGAATTCAGTCCGGACCGGCGCGCCCTTCTGGATATTGACCGGCGCGCGGAAGGTGTAATCCAGCGCGCTGTCTTCGTATTCCATATGAAAGCCGGCTGTGAACGGATAACCGGCCGGCATGCAGTTGCACGCTTCCAGCTGGGCATAGGTGCCGCCCGGCCATCCCAGGGTCACGCTGACGCGCCGCCAGGAGCCCTCCTTTCCCCGGTGGCCGTTGGCGGCCAGCACGCGCGGCGTGCCGCCCATCAGGAAGCAGGCATAGTCGAGGTCGTGCACGAGCAGGTCAAATAAAGCGCCGCCACCCTGGTCAGGCTGCATGAACCAGCCTTCCCGGGTGGCGTGCTGGAGGCGCTGGGCGCGGATATACCGCGGGGACCCCATGCGCTGTTTTTCTTTTCGGATGGTTACATATTCCGGCCACCACCGGAGGACCTGGCCGATCATGAGCACGCGGCAGGCCTCCTCCGCCGCGCGGGCCATCTCCCCGCAGGCCTCCATGGTCAGCGCCATCGGCTTCTCGCACAGCACGTGCGCGCCGCTCCGCAGTGCGGCGACGGTATAGGGCGCGTGAAGGTAGGTGGGCAGGCAGACGGAGACCAGGTCGGGCTGTTCCCGCCGGATCATTTCTTCTGCGTCCGCGTAGGCGGCGCAATGGTACGCCTCCGCCAGGGCGGCCGCCCGCGCGGTCTCCCGGTCGCAGATGCCGCACAGCCGCACGTCCGGCAGCCGGCTGTACCCTTCGGCGTGAAACCCCGCGATAAAGCCCGCGCCGAGAATCGCTGCCTTCAGCATAGGCACTCCTTTACAGGATCACGCCGACGCCGTCGGGGATCACGGTCACGCGGGCGTCCGGGCCGGTTATTTCATAGGCTTCCGCGAGGGCGGTGTCCACGTCCGGCGCCCAGCGCATATGCATCCTTTCGATCAGGCCGCGGTTTTCCGGACCCGTCACGAAGATGCACGGGGCCTTCATCAGGATCCTTGCCAGGATCTGCGCTTCCCACTGGTCGAAATGGGTGTTTTCCGGCGGGATGCTCTCGATGTCGCGCCAGACCGCCTCGGGGCCGCTCCGGTCCGCGAACCACCGGAAGAAGCTCTCGCCGCCGTGCCCGTCCCCGAGCGCGGCGTTCATGATCAGCACCCCGCCGGGTTTGAGGCACGCTTCGCCCGCGGTCATGCCCTTGACGGACTGATAGAGGTTCTGGTCCAGCGGGTACCCGCCGTTGGAGGTCACGACGATGTCCGCCGGCACCGGGTGCAGCCGCATCCGCCGGTCGCAGCCCGCGCAGCCGGCCGCGTGCGCCTGCTCCGGATCCCCCGCAACGGCGGCGACGATCCGCTTTTGGTCGTCCAGGATCACGTTCAGGATAAAGCGGAGCCCCGCCTGCCTGGCCGCGTACACCATGTCGCGGTGGATCGGGTTATTGTCCAGGCTGCCCTGCCGGGCGTCCGGATGGGCGATGAAGCCCGCGTTATGGTTGTACCGGACGGTCTTCTCGGACGCGATGCCGGGCAGGATGCTCTTCCGGCCGCCGGAGAAGCCCGCGAAGAAGTGCGGCTCAATAAAGCCCTCGGAGACCACGAGGTCCGCTTCCCGGAGCTGCCGGTTGAGCCACAGCTCGCCGCCGGAGGGGAGGGTGCCGAAGAACGCCATCTCCTCCTCCGCGCACGCGTGATGGATCAGGACGGTCTCGCGGTCGACGATTTCATCCCCCAGCTTCCGGCGGAGCTCCTCCTCCGTGGTCGGGCGGTGCATGCCGGTGGCGACCAGGATGGTGATAGCCGCCCGCGGGTTGCCGAGGCGGATCTCGTCCAGCAGCGGCGGCATGGTGATCCTGCTCGGCACGGGCCGGGTGTGGTCGCTGGTGATCACCAGCACCCGGTCCCTGCCCCGGGCCAGTTCGGACAGCCGCGGGGAAGCGATCGGGCTGTCCAGCGCCCTGCGGACCAGCAGCGCGCCGTCCGGCGGATCGCCTTCGGTCGGATGCGGGCTCAGGACGGCCAGCAGGCGGTCCTTTTCGATATGCAGGGTCTGGTATCCCCTTCCGTAAGGGATCCGGATGCTCTCCATCATTTCACCCACTTTCGCCGTTACAGGGAGGCCACCTTGCCCGGGTTCAGGATGCCGTTGGGATCGAAGGCCGCCTTGATGCCCTGCATGAGCGCGATCTGGCGATCGCCCACGCTTTCGCGCAGGAAGGCTTTCTTGGCGTGGCCGATGCCATGCTCGCCGCTCACCTCGCCGTGCAGCGCTTTGGCTTCGTCATACAGCTGCTTCATGGCGGAGGCGACCTTTTCCTTCCATTCCGCTTCGGGCAGGTCGTCCCGGCAGACGTAGATGTGCAGGTTGCCGTCCCCGGCGTGGCCGAAGGAGCGGATGCGTACGCCCAGCGTCTTCCCGATTTCAACGGTGCGGTGCACAAAGGCGGGGATCACGTCGCGGGGGACGACCACGTCGCATTCGTCCATCGTGGTCGTGGAGCCCTTGATGGCCTCCAGGAAGGCGCCGCGGGCGTTCCAGATGGACTCCTTGCGCTCGTCGGTGTCCGCCAGCAGCACGTCCTTCGCGCCGATGCTCAGCGCCAGGTCGGTCAGCGTGTCGATGGCCGGCTGCAGCGCGTCCTGGCTCGGGCCGTCCAGGCGTACGAGCAGGTAGGCGTTCGCGCTGGTATCCGGAAACTGCTTGCCCAGGTAGGTCTCCGCGCAGGAGATGACCTCGCGCTCCATGAACTCCACCGCCGTCGGGTCACAGCCGCAGGCCAGCACCTTCGGCACCGCGCCGATGCACGCGTCCAGGTCGTCGAAGGGCATGAGCAGGGACAGGTTGACCTTCGGTTCCGGCACCAGCTTGACGGTCAGCCGGGTCAGGAAGCCCAGCGTGCCCTCGGAACCGATCATCAGGTCGATCAGGCTGTAGCCGGACGAGGTCTTGACCGTCTTGCCGCCCAGCTCGATCACGCTGCCGTCCGCCAGGACGACCTCCATGCCGAGGATGTAGTCGCGGGTGACGCCGTAGCGCACGGCGCGCATACCGCCCGCGTTGGTCATCGCGTTGCCGCCCATGGTGGCGGTCTTTTCGCCGGGATCCGGGGGATAGAACAGCCCCGTGCCCTCCAGGGACTTGGGGAACTCCATCAGCAGCACGCCCGGCTCCACCGTGGCGGTCATGTTTTTCGTGTCCACCTCCAGGACGCGCTTCATCTTTTCGGTGGACAGCACGACGCCGCCGTGGATCGCCACGCAGCCGCCGCACAGGCCCGTGCCCGCGCCGCGCGGAGTGACGGCGATCCGCCGCTCGTTGCAGTATTTGAGCACGGCGCTCACGTCTTCCGTGCTCAGCGCCTGCAGCACGGCCTCCGGCATGAAGTGGCCGTACTCGGTCATCTCGTCGTGGTCGTAGTCGGTGGAAATCTCCTCGCCGGAAAAGACCCGGCCCGGCAGCAGCTCACGGAACCAGGCGAGGTCGCTTTCCGTCACGTGATTGAATGTCTTCATGCCCGGGCCTCCTTCAGCTGTTTGATGAGCGCGGGAACGATCTCGTACAGGTCGCCGATGATGGCGACGTGCGCGACGTCGAAGATCGGCGCGTTCCGGTCGGTGTTGATGGCCACGATATGGTCGCTGCCGTTCATGCAGGCGGTGAACTGGATCGCGCCGCTGACGCCGCAGGTGATGATCAGCCGCGGCCGGACCGTACGGCCGGACAGGCCGATCTGGCGGTCGTTGGTGTTCCAGCCCTTCTCGACCAGGGGGCGGGTGGTCGCCCATTCGCCGCCCAGCAGGGAAGCGAGCTCCCTGATCATGCCGAGGTCCGCTTCCTTCTGCAGCCCGCGGCCGCCGACGACCAGGATCTCCGCGTCGGATATGCTCTTCTTCGGCGGGATCGGCTGTACGCTGACGCAGGACGCGCGGCTCTCGCTGACGCCCTTCGGGATCTTCCGGCTCACGATGGCGCCGGCGGCTTCCTCGTTCCGGGCGGGCGGGTTCATGACCTTATAGCGGACGGTGGCGAACTGCGGCCGCGTGTGGGTGGTGATGATCTGGGCCATGATGTTGCCGCCGAAGGCCGGGCGGATCTGCACCAGGTCGGTGTT
>CACXEB010000144.1 GCA_902766515.1 uncultured Eubacteriales bacterium | reverse complement strand
CCTGGACCGAATGGCTGGATGAAACGACCTTCGTACACCGATACCTGCAGGCGGAGATCACCGGCGATTATGACGGAAACTGCCCTTATTTCTATAAGGACGCCGATCCGAAGGATCCGATGGTCTACTGCGGCCCCATCTGGGACCAGGACAATACCTGGGGCGTCCATACGTCGCGCACCGAACCCGCACGGTTTTATATACAGAACAGCGGGATCGCCTATGCCTGGTTTCCCGCCGCCATGAAGCTGCCGGAGTTTGCGGAACGGGCCCGGCAGACCTACCGGGAGGTTTACCTCCCCGCGCTGGAAATCCTCCTCGGCCTGCGGCAGGATCCCACCGGGACACTGCGGTCCCTGGACGAATACGCCGCGGAGGTCGCCGCCTCCGCCGCGCTCGAAAACGTCCGATGGCAGTTCACGGTGTACCGCCCGTCCAGATACAGCGGAGCGGGCGATACCCCGGAGGAAACCATCGCCTACCTCCGCGACTACATCTCCCGGCGCATGGCGTTCCTGAACGCCCAGTGGCTGGAAAAAGAAAAGGAAAGGCGGTGATCATGGTGGTCCATAAAGGCGCAGTATGCCTGCTGATGGGACTGATCCTGATCATGCTGTGCTGCAGCCTGGCATCAGCGGAAGCACCGGCGCTCCGCTGCCTGATTGCCGGCACGGAACAGTATGATATCATGATCTGCCAACAGACCGCCTTTAACCTGCAGTACCTGATGCTTCCTGCCAGCAGCAACTACCGTGCACTGTGCGTCAGCGTTTCCGAAAGCGCCCGGCTGAAGGGCACCGTGGAGAACGCCGCCATTGATTTAGTCGGCGGAGAATGGTCGACGGTTGATCTGACGCCCCTCTTCGGGGACATGCTTCCGGGCCAAACCTATCCCCTCCGCATTGAAACCGCCGGGGAAACCCGGGAGGTGCTGCTGATCCAGTCTGAGCATCTCAATTCCATGCACATCATACTCGACAGAAGCGCCTTGCCTGAAGACGAATCCAGATCCGCGCTGGCGTACCTGCAGACGAGGCTCAGCAACGTGCTGCAGGCATGGATGACCATGATCCGTCCGGACGGCACAATGACCTCCCACGTCATTGAGAAAATCAAGGGCCGCGGCAACACATCCTGGCTGCGCTCCGGCGAAAAAAGGCCTTATAACATCAAGCTGGAAAAGAAGGCAGCGCTGATCAGCGGCAGCGGAAAAGCCAAGAAATGGTGCCTGATCTCCAACAACTGCATGTATCTGCAGAACGACAAACGCATTTCTGACAAAACCGGCATCCAGAATTCCGTTGCCTATCAGGTTTATCGGGATATTGACGGCGCTTCTGCCCTTCAGACTGAAAGCATCGACCTGTACATCGACAGTATCTATCAGGGCACCTATCTTCTGACAGACAAGGTGGAAATAGGGAGCAGCCGTGTCCATATCAGCAAGCCCGAGAATGATACCACGAATACGGAAACCGTCACGATAAGCGCGGACGCGTCTGACGACCCCGCTATTCAGACCGGATTGCGCAAATACCAGTACAGCCTGCCGGACGGAGCGCAGCTGCAGCCCGGCGGATTCCTGCTGGAAGTCGATTTTTATTATAAGGGAGAAAAAACGTGGTTTGTGACCCGCAGGGGTGTACAGATCTCCTTCAAGGAGCCTGAATATGCCACCAGGGAGCAGGTGCAGCGCATTGGCATGTATATCCAGGCTTTCGAGGATGCTTTGTACGCGGACAGCGGCCTCAACGAAGCCGGCAGACCCTATACCGATTACATCGATGTGGATTCCTGGGCCAAGCAATTCCTGATGGGATGCTTTTTCGGCAACATGGATATGTTTGACTCCAGCACATTTCTTTACGCGGATATCGACGGCGAAGCAGGCAGCTATGGCCCGATCTTCTGCGGGCCTGCCTGGGACTATGATATCTGTGTGCCGAAGGACTGCCTGTTCAATGAAAAGATCGGCAATCAGCACCCGCAGCGCGAATATGTGCAGTACAACAACATTTGGGCGGAGCAGCTGCTGCACAGGGGCGATTTTATGAGCAGGCTCAGCCAGCTGAACAGTACGGTTTTCCGCGATGCGGCCATGGCGTCGGGAGAAAACCTGGGCGGATGGATCAGCCGGATGTCCGCCACTTCAGCCATGAACGATATCCTCTATCACAATCACTTTGTAAAAAACACGGAGATCTGGAAGAACAATTACAACCACAGACTGGCTTTCTGGTATCAGGACCTTTGGTCCGATCAGAAGCTGAAGGGCATCACGATAGCCCCGTCAGAGGATGGGCAGTCTCTGATCAGTCATGCCGAGGGGACCGCCAACAGGCTGCAGTGGTATATTGTCAGCGAAGATGGCAGTCTGGCACCTGTGCCCGGCGCAACCGAACCGGTGCTTGAATCGCCTGAAAACGGCCTGTACTGCTGTGCCGCCGAGGGACAGAACATCAGCTACAGTCCCTATGCGGCTGAACTTCCTGAAAACTATACCCTGAATGGCATCGCGTCCGTTGTGATCCAGCCATCCATAACGATGTACAGCAACGTCGCAGCAGTGGAGGCCGTCCCGTCATACGATCTGAATTTCCCACAGCTGCACGAAAAATAACCAGGCGTTTGTAAAAACCACTCCCCCCAGGACGTCTTTCCCGACCGGAAGGCGTCCTGTTTTTCAATGGTTTTCTTGCATTTGCCGCCGATTCCTGCTATAATCAGGTATCATTCTGAAAGGAGAAGTCAAATGATTAAAAAAAGCATCCTGCTCATCCTGCTGATTCTGTCCCTCACCGTCTGCGCTGCCTTCGGCGAGACCCTGCCGGAGGTGACCGAAACTGAGGATTACGTGCCCGAAACGACTGAAACTGCTGCGGAAGACGCCGGTGAAGAGGACGCTGCGACGGAAGCCGCCGCTGAAGAAAGACCTGCAGTACAGCTGGTCCCGGTGCTGTCCTTCATGCCGAAGCTGACCGCTGTCGCCGGCACCAGCTATATCATCAGCACCGAAAAATCGACCCATTACCAGTCGATCCTGAACACCGCCGGCGACACGCTGGCCACCTTCCCCTATACCAGCCTGAGCTACCTCAAGTACAGCTTCTTTTCCGCCTGGAGCGAAAGCGGCGTCAACACCCGGGCACTGGTGCACCTGAACGGCGCGCAGATCACGGAGCCGACCTACGGCGCGTTTGATGCCCTCAGCAAAAACTGGGTCCTGGCCTATGTCCTGAACCCGGCCGACGAGGAAACGAGCACCTACAAGCGCGGCAAGGAATTCTTCACCATCGACCACTATGACCTGTACTATGTGGAAGACGACGCCGCCAGCACCCTGCCGGTGGCTTCCCTCCAGCCGGAAGCGTACAAATCCGCCGCCACCCACGGCGACTATATCGCCGTCATGGACCAGGCGGACCAGGTCACCCTGTATGACAAGGCCTTCACGGCCCTCAGCTATCCGATGGAAAAGACCGCCTCTCCCGTCTACGGCATCAGCGAGTATGCCATCGTCAACCTCGCGACCGGCGAAACCGTCGCGGACGGATACACCGCCGTCAAGGAACAGAACGTGGCCGCCGGCCTGTGGCTGATCGGCACGCGCTACGACTTCCGGGGCAAGAAGGTTTCCGGCATCATCGACCTGCAGGGCCATGAACTGATGCCCGCCGAGTATTCCATCGGTGCTGTCTCGGACCGTTACGCGGTCATCACCGATGCGGACAAGATGAAGGGACTGTATTCCCTTGATGAAGGCCGCCTGATTGTCCCCTGCAGCTTCCACAACATCATGACCAGCAAGGTCTCCACCGACAGCTACGTCCACCACGGCTATGTCGCGGTGGAGGACGGCGACCTGCGCGGCTACTATGATGTCGCCGCCGGCCGGCTCTCCTGCGAGATCAAGTACAACCGCAAGGAAGTCACCACCGTGGGCTGCTCCACCTTCTGGAAGGTGGAGGATGGCCTGTACATGCTGGCCGCCGCCGACGGCGTGGAAACCGAAGTACGTGTGGACGAGATCCTTGCCAAGAACCGCGGCGACGGCTACTGGCTGGTCGCGAAGCGGGACGGGCTGTTCGGCGTCATCGACTGGCACGGCAACGAAATACTTCCCTTTGAACACAACAAAGCTATCACCATCACGGACGACTCCCTGGCAATCATCCGCACGAGCACGGGCATGCAGCTTGACCGCATCGTCCGGTAAGGAGGGCATCGTATGAAGCGTGGACTCCTGCTTTCTGTCCGCCGCGCGGCGGCGCTGACGCTGTCCATTCTTCTTGTCATGGCGATCCCGGCGCCGGCCGTCGGCGCCAAGGTCGAAGCGACTGTCCGCACCCTTCTGACCGGGATGCTGGATCTCCGGCCCATCAGCCAGACACACCTGCTGCTGGCACAGGATGAGGCCACCGGCCTGTGGGGCGTGTACGGCACCGACGGCCAGCTGCGGATCGAGCCGCAGTTTCGCCAGCTGAGCTACCTGAACTATGGGTGGTTCTCTGACGCCTCGGAAACCGGCCTGTCCGTCCAGAGCGCCGATACCAGCGCTTTCGGGGATCTCTTTTCCGCAAGCTTCACGGAAGCCGACGCCGCCTCCGACCCGGTGAACAATAAAGCCCTCGTATCCCCTGACGGCACGTTCGTGTCCGCCTACGAATACGGCGTGATCCGTCTGTACAATGACCGTTGGGCGGCCGGCTGGGTGCTGAGCATCGGCACGGAAGATGACTTTGACTATTCGCCGGACAAAAATAAGACCCTGTACCAGATCTGGCGTTGCGATCTCTTCTCCCTGACCGGCATACCGCGGCTGGTCGCTTCCCTTACGCGGGACCAGTTTGCCGCCGCGGCCGCCCATGGCGAATACCTGTCCGTCGAGGACCGGACCGGTGCGGTTACCCTGTACGACGCCGATTTCCAGCCCGTTCCGCTGACCGTCTCCAAGACCAGCGACAGCGTCTACGGCATCGCCGACTACGCGCTGGTCAACCGCCTCACCGGCGAAATCCTGCTGGACGGCTGCACCGCGGCCAAGGAAATCAATCACGCGCGCGGGCTCCTGTTCCAGGTCACGCGCGTCAACCTGCGCGGCGTCAAGCAGACCGGTCTCTGGGACGCCAGCGGCCAATGGCTGATCCCTCCCGGCGACCTGGCCATTAAAACGATCGGCGCCGATTACGCCGTCGTGACCCGGGACGGCCGGGCAGGCCTCTATTCCTACGAGCTCGGCCGCCTGGTGGTGCCCTGTGAATACGACAGCATTGCCTCGAATACTCAGGCAAACGACCCCTACATCAGCTACGGCTACGCCTGCGGAATCCGGGATGGTATCCGATATTATATCAATGTGAATAACGGCACCGCAGGAAGCATGGTCCCCGTGGACAAATCCATCAAGCTGGTCGGCGGCACCGCCTATACCGCAGTCACCAGGCAGAGCTTTGCCTTCACCGCCGCCAGCGGCAAAACCTGGCGGATCAAGGACGAAAAGGTAGTCACCACCAGAGGTGACGGCCGGCTGATCATCTGCCGCGATGTACTCACTAGCTTGTATTGTGTCTACAACATGAACGGCGTACAAGTACTCGGCTACAAGTACAAAAACCAGCCTATCGTGACCGACGATGGATACGTGATTCTGAACACCACAAAAAACGGATACCAGCTGATTGCCATCGATTGGTAAACTCACCAGCCCGGCGGACGGACCCAGCGGTCCTCCGCCGGGTTATACTATTCGCGGAAAAACCTCCAGCATTCCTGTCGACAATCCGGAAAACGCCGATTTCTTCTGCTGCGAAAGAAAGGCACTGACCATGAGCAAACCCTGGACCAACGATGATGAAATGTTTGCGCTGATGCGGACGCAGCTGTATACGCCTGTCGTAGGAGACATCCTCGATCAAATGGGCTTCAGCCACCAGTTCCTGCCGGCGGCCATCCGGCCGCTCGCCGCCCAGGTCCCGACGGCCCTG
>CACXEB010000143.1 GCA_902766515.1 uncultured Eubacteriales bacterium | reverse complement strand
CGAGCGCGGCATCATCGACCCGACCAAGGTCACCCGCAGCGCGCTGCAGAACGCCGCTTCCGTGGCCGCGATGGTCCTGACCACCGAGAGCCTCGTGACCGACATCCCCGAGCCCCCGGCCCCCGCTCCCGCCGGCAACCCCGACATGGGCGGCATGTACTGATCCACTTCGTCTCCGCACCCGTCCGGCAATGCCGGGCGGGTTTATTATCGCTCTATACAGCAACTGATTTTAGTTGCAAGCATGTTGAAACAGTGTTATAATTGCCATTGGAGGCGAAGGATTTGGGGCAGAAAGAAAAGCTGATCGAAAAGCTCAGGTCAAATCCAAAAACATTCACGTTCGATGACGCAGAAACCCTGCTTGGCTATTTTCATTACCGTCGAAGCAACAAAGGAAAAACCAGCGGTTCCCGCATTATGTTCACAAATGAGCTGAACGGGAGTAAAATCTTGCTGCACAAACCGCATCCGCGCAAGGAGCTGCTGGAATACCAGATTAAGCAACTTACCGAAAAGCTGGAACAGGAGGGTCTGCTTTGAGCAATCTGTTAGAATACAAAGGCTATGTCGGCAGTGTCGAGTTTTCCGAAAGCGACAGAATTCTTTACGGAAAGGTTCAGGGAATTCGCTCTCTCATTTCTTATGAAGGTGCTTCAGTCGATGAATTGATCGATGACTTTCATGGCGCTGTTGACGAATACCTCGAATCCTGCGCAGAAGAAAACATCCCGCCGGAAACTGCATATAAAGGCAGCTTCAATGTACGTTTCAGGAATCCGGAAACCCATAGACGCGCCGCCATCTATGCGATGGAGCACGGTCAAAGCCTCAACAGCTTTGTGGAATCCTGCGTTGAAGAAAAACTTGCAGTTGTCAATGCCTGACACAAGTTTCCGCCGGCAACCCCGACATGGGCGGCATGTACTGATCCACAGATACCATTTCCCGGACGACCGGCATCAACCGGCCGTCCGGTTTTTTATGCTTCCGGCCGGACAAAAGCCGGCACATCCGCATCCGGAAGGTTTTTCATCATCAACGATGGAACTTTTTCCGCTTCCTGACGTCTGTAATCATGAACCCCCGCGGAGCCGGATGCCTCAGGCGCACGGAAATCCGGGATTTACAGCAGGGCCCGGATATGGTATACTGAAGCCGCCAACATGCGGCTGCCAGCGCCGGTTCCGGCTGCCCGACAGCGTTTTCTTCAAACGATATAGACCGACGTCCACGCACAACGGAGCAAGGAGGAAGCACCATGAAAATGAAACGTCTGTTCGCCCTCTTTCTGGCAGTGACAATCATCCTGTCCGTCATGCCGGTATCGATGGCCGCCAAGACCCAGGAGCACAAGCACAAATGGCGCGTGGTCTCCCGGACGGCCGCCACCTGCGAAACGGCCATGACGGTACACTACGCCTGCACCGGCTGCAATGAGACCCGGACCGAAACCACAGGCGCGCCGCTGGGCCACAAATACGGCCCGTGGGAGCTGATTTCCCAGGCGACCTGCGTCAGCAGGGCCCGGGAGCAGCACACCTGCGCGCGCTGCGGCAAAACCGAGTGGCAGTACACCGGCGAGCTGGCCCCCCACACCTGGGGCGAGTGGACGGAGAAGGACGGCCGCCGCGAGCGGGTCTGCGCCGTCTGCGGCGCCACGGAAACCGAAGAAGTGAAGCCGGCCCCCGGCATCCCCAGGCAGGAAGAGGAGCCCGCGCTCACCGTGACGGTGGAGGGCATCCCCTCATCCGCGATGACGCTGAGCGACAGCTTCAAGCTGAAGGTGACCGTCACCAACCACAGTGACGAGACCCTGATGTACGAGTCCGCCGGGCGGCAGCGCCTGGCCGGGTATGCGCCGCCCCTGCTGAAGCCGCGGGAAAGCAAGTCCTATACCCTGAGCGGAAAGATCACCCAGGCGTTCATCAACGAGGCGAACCGGACCGGCGGCCTGCTGAACGCGGACATCTCGCTGACCTACAAGGTCCTGAGCGACGGGAAGCCGACCGGACGCCGGCTGACCGGCGGAGCGTCCCTGCGGATCCCGGTATTCGGCGACAGCGACCAGGACCTGACGATCTTCCAGGCGGAGCTGGAGTACCACTGGCCGGAGGAGGATCCGCAGCATCCGGAGACGGAGATCTATCATGACCTGACGTGCCGCGCGGTCTTCGACGGTGAGGTGGAACCGGAAACCGAGCCGATCGAGGCGACCGTGGAACTGCGCCACGACGGCGAAGTCATTCCCCCGGTAGCGGAGTACACCGACCTGTTCACCGAGGACTTCATTCCGAGGGCCCTCTGGTACTTCCGGGTGGCGGGCAGCGGCGAGTACCAGGCGACCGTCACCGTATCGTACGGCGGCAAGAGTGTCTCCGAAAAGACCAACGTGATCACCATCGAGCCGCTGGAGCTGAAAAACGTGAAGCTGACCTACGTGCCGGAAGGCCTCTATCCGGACAGCGACGACGTCCGCACCGGCAACATGGTGGTGGACGCGGACTATGCCTGGAACGGCGAGGATTTCTACCAGGGCTACAGCTATATCACGGGCAGCGTCGAGGTGTACCGCGACGGCGAGCTGTTCTACAGCAATGATACATTTGACACCTACACCGCCGCATGGTATGACATCGAGGCGGACCTGCCCGGGGAATACTACGCGGTGGTGACGCTCAGGGACCTGAACACCGAGGTCACCATGAAGAGCAACACCGTGGTGATCGAATCAGCGGCGAAGATTGAAGCGGAGCTGTCCTACACGGCGGGCCTGGGGTATCATGAGCCGGGCGACGAAAGCAACGCCCTGGTGAGCATCGGCTACACCGTAAACGGCGAGCCCGCGGCCCTGCCGGAAGGCGCGCAGATCCATACGGAGCTGTTTGACGCCTCCACAGGCGAGAAGGTGCAGGAGAAGGACGGCCTGACCGGCGACGACAGCGTCGACGTCCTCATCACCCCGCCCGGCACCTGGTACGCCGTCGTCACCGTGTCCGGGGAGGGCATGCCCACGCTGACCGCGACCACGCCGACCCTCACCGTCGACCTGAGCCGCTTTAATTTCAGCAAGGCCGTCCTGACCTATTATCCGGACGGTTTCAAGGTCGAGGGCGAAATCGTCGGCAACATGGACTGCCTGGTCACCTGCCTGTGGAAGGACGCGAACTACATGAACGCGCACCTCGACGGGTACCCGTACCTGCGCTCCTTTGTCAGCATGCACATGGACCTGCACCGGGTCTGGGACGGCAATGACACCGTGGTCCAGAGCGACGACGAGCTGCCCGCCCACGTCATGGACGCCGGCGCGGAATACATCCTGAACGCGCCGGGACCCGGCGATTACTACGCCGTCATCACCGCCTCCGACGGCCTCAGCGAGCAGACCGTCACCAGCAATACCGTCACCGTTCCCGCCGGGACAGGCGCGCCGGGCAAAGCCTGGACGGAGCCGCAGCCCGGTCTGGATATGACGGTCACGCTGCCCGAGGGGGTCTGCCCCATCGGCGACACCGTACCGATCGCCATCACCGTTTCCAACACCGGCGACGTGCCCCTGGCCTTCCTCAAATATGAAGGCTTCCAGGGCCTGGAGCACCTGGACTTCCCCAAGGGACTGAAGGTGGGCGAGACCCAGAGCTTCCTCGCCTTCATTCTCCTGACGCCGGAGCTGGCGGCTGCGGCCGATCCCGCGGAAGGCATAGAAGGCGCCGTGGCCGTCCGCATCGACGGCATGGTGGATTATATCTACGCCGGCACCGATGAAAGCGGCGATTACGGCCTCTGGCACGCCACTGCGGACGCAGGCGCGAACCTCTGCGTCCAGGCCCCTGATCAGGACGAGGACGAGTCAATGCTGGTCATCATCTCCGACTACGATGGGACGGTGTATCACGCCGAAGAGACCGTCAAGGTCCACTATACGATTATCAACCGCAGGCCCTGCAACGTGACCCGGGTCAGCGTGGAGGGCTTCCAGGACCCGCTGCCGGAGACCCTGACGGCCGGCGAGGAATACAGTTGGGACGAATTCTATGATATCAGCGAGCCCATGGTCATCATGGGACCCTACCTGAACCCGGACACCGGCGAGTACTCCGAGGACGAGGAATACCCGGACGGCGGATGCCGCGCCGCGTTCAGGGGAAAAGCCCGCTACCGGGAGGAGGAAGGCGAAGACGAAGGCGAAGCCGAATATCTGCTGATCGTGAACCTGGAGGAGACGAAGGGTGCGCCGGCCGTCGCGCCGACGGTCGAAAGCAAGACCGGCATCAAGCTGTACGCCGAGCTTGCGCCATTGTCCAAAAAGGATATCTACCTGCCGCTGTCCTACGTCACGTTCCGGGTCTACGCCGTCAACACCGGCAACACCAACCTGAACTACTGCCAGTTTTCCCTCGACGGAGCGGACGCGAGCTGGGTCGACACCAAGGGCGGCATGCTGGACAAATCCGTCGCTCCCGGCGGGCGGTGCCCGTCCGATGTGGAATACTTTGAACTCCACTATTATGTGCATGATCTCGGCGGCGGAGTGGCCCACCCGGTCATCACCGTCCAGGCCAGCCAGGACTGGGAGATGTCCTCCGATCCGGCAAGAAACGCGGAGGATGCCATCACCCTGGAGCTGCCGGTCGTGACCTACCCGCCGGTGACGCAGGCCGACAAGCCGCAGGTCACCCTGTACGCCACGGTCGCGCCCGCTTCTCAGCGTGACGCGTACCAGCCGGGAGACCATGTGAAGATCAGCCTGTACGCCGTCAACAGCGGCAACAAGCTCCTGCGCAACGGCACCCTGAGGATCAACGGCGAGACGTACTTGTCGATCCCCACCAACCTGAACCCGGGCGATTATTTTGCCTGGTTCAAGGACGATTATTTCTCGTACAAGGTCCGGGATACCGGCACGGACAGCGATGCCGCCGTATTCACCTTCGCCGCCTCGACCGCGCAGTACTCCTCTTCGCTGGACGACTGGGTGAGCGACGAGGTCGTCATCGTGTTCCCGCTGGAAGAGGAGCAGCCGCCCGAGCCGGCTCCCGTCCCCGAACCGGATCCCGAACCCAAGCCCGAGCCTGAACCCGAACCCAAACCGGAACCGGAGCCCGAACCCGAACCCGAACCCGAACCCGCGCCGGGTCCCGCGATCCTGCCGCAGTTCGACGCCCAGCTGGTGCTGAGCGTCGTCCAGCAGACCCCTTCCAAAACAAAGTACAGCGCTGAGGACAAGGTCGAATATTTCGTGACCCTGTACAACGGAAACAGCCAGGACATGCTCAACTGCACCGGCACCTTCACCATGGGCGGCGGGTATACGGAAGCCCTCGACTTCGGCGACCTCATTCCCAAGGGATCCAAGTCGCTGGTCGTGACAGCGGATCTGAGCAAGACCACGGAAACGGTGTACGTCGGCCTGACGTGGCAGGCCAGCGGCACGGTGACCGGCGATGAAAAGGACCGCAAGTCCGCCTTCCCCATCCAGCGCGGGCTGTACCTCACCGAGAATGAAAAGGCCCCCCTGCTGACGCTGACCGCGGTCCCCGAGGTGCCCGAAGGCACTGAAACGCTGACCGCCGGCGACCATATCCCGCTGAAGCTGACCCTGCACAACGCCGGCAAGGTCACGGTATCCGTATGCTCGGTCGTCGCCTACCACATCAACGACGCGAAGAACGCCGACCTGATGCACATCGCCCCCGGAGAAATCCGGGAAGTCCCCGCGTACATTATCGTCAACACGAACGATACCGTCACGGAGAAAAAGGTCATCCGCTCGGTCATGTATGAGTACGAAGCCGATGACGAGGCCGGCATCCGCTACTATACCAACGAAGAAAAGATCGAGATCCCGCTGACGCCCGCGGAGCCCGGGCCTGAACCGGAGCCCAAGCCTGAACCCGAACCGGAACCGGAACCCAAGCCTGAACCTGAACCAGAACCGGAACCCAAGCCTGAACCCGAACCGGAACCGGAACCGAGCCACGAACCCGAACCCAAGCCCGAGCCGGACACAGACGGAAAACCAGGCATCACCGCCATCGGTGAAGTCAAGGAGCCCAAGCCCGTATATGTAGACGGCAGCACCACCAGCATCTGCGTTTCGGCCAGAAACTCCGGCAATGTGCCGCTGTATTACATCAAGGTGTACCGGAACGGCAAGCTGGTCCTCATGCGGGATGTCGAACCTCTCGCGCCGGGAGAAGAAATCTATGACGGTTCTTCCGGCAAATACCACTCCTTCAGCACCGACCTGAAGGACGCCGGAGACGGTTACGCCCATATCCCGGTGATGGTCATCGGCTATACCGACCCGGAAAGAACGCCGGACAGCCAGGTATCCGACTTTTTGACGCTGACGCTGCCCCTGGAGGAAGGCACCAGCATCGTGCCCAAGCCGGACTCCAAGCCGGACATCCAGCTGTTTGCCGAAGTGTATCCGGAAGCCAAGAAACCGGCTTATGAAGAAAACGAGTCCATCAACATCGTCTGGCGCGTTGAAAACACCGGCAACGTCGACCTGTACAGGATGTCGTGCAGCATCGACGGCACAGTGTTTCTGTATTCCCTGATCCCGTTGGCTCCGGGAGATTCGATACCGTTCTACACAGCGGACGGTAAGGGGCAGTACACCGTTGTTCTGCACGATTCCGGCGATGGCTTCTGCCATCTGACCTTCCGGGGCTTCGGGTATGCCGACAAAACCCTGGACCCGGCATCCATGGTCAGCGATGAAATCACCTTGGACCTGCCGATGGTCCACCCGCAGCCTCCCGTTCCCGATCCGGAGCCTCAGCCCGATCCTGATCCGGATCCCCAGCCCGACCCCGATCCCGATCCGGTGCCCCCGGACAATCCCCTTCCGGAAGACCGGATCGAGCTGCACCTGGATATCCAGACGCTGACGCCCGAACCCTTTGAGATGGACAGCGCCACCGGCAAGACAAAGGAGATCGAATACATCCTGACCCTGAAGAACCTGGGCGATGTCCCGCTGGAAATCGGCGATTTCTTCATTGAGGTCCTGAACGGCGTACCGGGCGTAACGACGCTGCTGAGCCCGAAGGAAACGCTCGATCCGGGCAAAACGCGCGACATCAGCTACAGCCGCGTCTACCTCCAGGAGAATGTGGAGACCGCCGGTTACACGGACTACATACCGGTCCACTTCATCGCCAGCGGATTCACAGCCGACCACAGCGCGACCGTCGAAAGCAACCGGGCCGACTGCCGCCATCAGGTCATCTATGTGACCTTCCCGCCCGAACAGCCCCATGAGGACGCGGGCAGCAGCTGCGTCATCGCAGTCACCGGCCATGGCGAGGGCGCTTCCGCGCTGACCCTGACCCCCTGCGCCGGCCACCAGGAGGCGGTTCGCCAGACCGCCGCGGCCGCCGCGAAAGCGGACGCTTCGGCAGAGGACTGGGCCGCCGTCAAAGCCCTGTGGCAGGACGAACTGGACGAAATGTATACAGCCGTCCTCGCGACAGCGGATGACGCGCAGCGAGCGGCGCTGGAAGCGGAGCGCACCGCCCTGAACGCCTACATCACCGTCCGGGAAGCCCTCCTCACCGCAAAGTATCCGGAGGATCCCGCCCGGGCCGCGCGTGAAACCGCGATGCTGCTGATGCGCGAAACCACCGGCATGTGCTGGCTGAGCGCCAACGCGCCCGCCGTCCGGCCGGATGCCCTCCCGGTCCTGACCGCCGAAACGCCGGCCAGCGGCGAGCGGCAATGGACCTGGCACGATGACGGCACGGCCACCTGGACCGACCTGCTGTGCGGGGAGCACCTCCCGGCCGACATCGCCGTGGACGCCCTGCTGGCCGCCGCGGAGGACAGTGACGGGATCCGTGACGCGTACCGCCGCGGACAGCAGATGTACCAGAGCGCCCTGTCCATGACGGTGGCCGCCCGCTTGCGCCGCGCAAGCACCGCGGAACGCCGCCAGCTGGCCCAGTACAGCCAGGCCGCCGAGCAGCTGATGCAGGCCCGTGAGGCCGTCCTGACCGCCTGCTGGCCCGACCGTGAGCCCGCCGTCGCCTGGCTGCTGAGCCAGGCCTGGCAGGAGCTGCTGATCGACGCCTGCGGACTGAAGTAACCGGCCCGTCCTGCCTGTATGACCGCGCCCCGGGCACTGCCCGCACCAACGGGCTCCGGACAGCGATAGACAGGAACGCCCGATCATCCCTGATAAACAGACCAGCCGCCCGGGATCCCTGACAGGGATCCCGGGCGGCTGGTTTTTGCGTGCCAGGGCGTTATCCTTGCAATCGTGTCATCCCTCGGTCACGTCCGTCCGGCAGACGAAGGCGGGACGGGGATCCGGGGTCAGCGGACGCACACGGTAGTTCTCAAGGCGCAGCCCGTGCACGTGGCGCGCCCACAGCCCGTAGGCCGGCGCGTCCCCCAGCCCGTCGATCATATGGGCGTCCGGGTAGACGCTGATCATTTCATCCACGCTGTCCTCGTCCAGCACGGGCTTGCCGGAAGCGATCTGGGACACCGTGATGTCCTTAAGCAGCACGTCCTCAATCGCCTTTTCGGGGATGCCGATGAAATACGAGCCCCGCGGGCCACAGTCGGCCGCGGTGATCTCCGCCAGGGCGGCGCGCCGCAGGGTGCCGATGCCCGGGTCGGGATCGCCCGGCTTCACGCGGCCGCGCTTCTCCAGCCGCATGAAGAAGGGGCTGAAGGCCCGCTCCACCGTCATGCCGGTCACCAGGATATCCTCCACGGTCCCGCCGTCCATCATCTCCAGGGAGACGGCGCTGTCACAGCCCGCGTGCTTGAGGCCGCTCGGGTCCTCGGACAGGCCGCCGATCCGACAGTTCCTCACCCAGATGTCCCGGAAGTCGCCCTGGGTGTCCGTGCCGATCTTCACCGCGTTGCAGGCGCTCAGGAACTCACAGTCCTCCACGAGCACCGCCCGCGTCTCCGCCTGGCCCGCGCCCTTGAAGCACAGCGCGTCATCCCCGGAATGAACGGAGCACTGCCGCATCCACACGCGGCGGCAGCCGTCGATGTCAAAGCCGTCGTTATTGTAATTGGCATGGTTGCGCACCGTGACCCGCTCAATCAGCAGGTCTTCGCAGTTCAGGTAATTCTGCATCCAGCAGGGGCTGTTGCGCAGGGTCATGCCGCAGACGTGCACCCGCCGGCAGTCGATCACCCGCAGCACAAACGGCCGGCCCGGGGTGCCCTGCTGGGTCTCGTCCCCCGGGAAATTGTCCGGCGTGCCGCGGCCGTCGATCACGCCCGGCCCCTCGAAGGCGATGTCCTCACAGCCCTCCGCGAAAATCAGGGACTGGTGCATGCCCATGCTGGTATCCTGCACCGTCAGCCGCCGGGCATGGTGGGGCGGATAGTCCCCGAGGTCCGTGCTGGCCAGCAGCCGGGCCTCACCGCCGATCCGGAGGCGCACCCGCGAGCGCATGACCAGCGTACCGCTCACATAATCGCCGGACTGCAGCAGCACCGTGCCGCCGCCCGCCTCCGCCGCGCGGTCAATGGCCGCCTGGATGGCCGCCGTGGCGATGCCGGTACCGGTATAGCCCTGCTCCTCCGGGGTCCATACCGCGCCGCTGACCGCCCAGGGCCGCAGCGTGGCCCGCAGTTCGTCGGCCGTACGGCGCATCCTGTCCTTCAGGATCTCATACCATCCCGTGTCACGCATCGGTTTTTCCTCCGTCCTTCCCGTCGCTTTCCAGGGCACGGCTGCCCAGGATCCGCCCGCGCCGGTCGGCGATCAGGCGCACGCCGCACCGGACCGCCGCCTTCTCCCGGCCGTCAACCAGCACGCGGGCGGTTTCGCCGTCGCTTTCGATCCGGTACCGGCGCGCCCCCCAGGCCTGTTCATACACATAGGGCGCGTCCGCACGGCAGAGGCTGAACCAGATCCGGCCGCCCCGCATATCGACGCCCCACAGGTGGGCGATGTATTCGAGAGCCGCCAGCAGGGTCGGCCCATAGCTGTCCTGGAAGGGCTCCCCGCTGTCCGGCGCCAGGGCCTGGTGGCTCTTCATGCCGACCCGGCTGGGCGCGCCGGTGAAGGGATCAAACTGCTGGGTAAAGACATTGCCGCCGTCGATCAGGGCTCTGAGCAGCCGCCGCCCCAGCCGGGTGACGACCGGCTCGAAGCCGTAGCGTTCCAGGGCGTCGATGGCCCGCTGGTAGGTCAGGCCCTCCGGTTGTCCGGACCAGTTGTTCTCCGGCGCGTTGCGGAAGGCAGGATCGCTGACGGCGACCGAGGGCAGCGGCATCGGCGTCCAGAACTCGGCGGGGTTCAGCAGGTGCTCCCGCACAAACCGCTCCGCCATGGCCCGGGAAAAGCTGCCCCAGTACATGCAGCGCAGGTTGTTATGGCACAGGACGGGGATCATCCGCCCGTCCCGGTCCCGGTCGAAGCACGCGCCGATGTCCTCACGCCACAGGCCCGCTTTGAGCCGCCGCGCAACTTCGCGGGCCCCGGCCCGCCAGAAGGCGGCCCGGCCGTCTCCGCGGAGGCGGCTGATGCGGGCCAGCGTATCCCGGCAGGCATAGGAGTAGCTCATGAAGTCCATGCTGGCCATCGGCACCACCCGGCTGTCCGCAGGCGGGCATTCGCCCACGCAGTAATTCGGCGCGTCGCCGTAGCGCAGCGCGTTGTCCTCGCCCGTATCATACACGCACCAGCTCTCCAGCAGGCCGTCCCCATCGGAATCCCGGTACCGCCACAGGTAATCGTCAAACCGCTCCAGGCAGTCCGCCAGGCGGTCCAGGTAGCCGCGGTCCCTGTCCAGCCACTCGTACAGGTTCAGCGCCGGACCGGGGAAGCAGAAGCCCTGGAACTTGTTGAACTGCGGCTCCAGCGTCCCGTCCGGCAGGCGCTCGATGCTGCCCGGCAGGCGGCCGTCCGCCCGCTGAAAGCGCATGAAGAGCTCAATGTTGCCCCGCGCCACGTCCAGGTCGCGCTTGGCATACATCTCACCGCCCATGGGCTGGGTTTCAAGCCACAGCTTTTCATATCCGCCGCCTTCCACCAGCACCCGCTGATCCCCGAAGCGCTGGATGTTGTCCCGGCATTTCCGGCAGGCATCGTCATACAGCCGCTGCAGCCCGCGGTCGCCCGTTTCGAACGTCACGCTTGTCATGGCGAATCACTCCTTGTGTACTTTCAGGCCTTTTCCGGCGCGGTCCGGACCGCTTCGAAGGCCGGCTTGACGTCCCGGTTTTCGTCGAACAGCAGCGGCCAGCTGCCTTCCTTCCGGAAGTAGCGGAGCCAGGTATCCGCGTCCGTGACGCCCCAGAAAGTCGCACTCTCCACCTGGATCCCTTCCCCGCGCAGCCTGAGGAGCATATTGAAATAATCTCCGTAGGCCGCCGCCAGGGCCGCCTGGTGTTCGCCGTCCCGGCTGTTGCAGTGAATATCCAGCTCCGTGACATGCAGGGCCAGGCCCAGGCCGGCATACGCCCGCGCGGCGGCTTCGCAGGCCGGCACATCCATCCGTTCCAGCTGCAGGTGCGCCTGCATGCCCAGGCCGTCCGCCAGCTCCTCCGCCTTCAGCAGGCGCAAAAGATCCAGCAGGGCGTCCCGCTTGACGGGCTGGAAGGTATTGAAATCGTTGTAAAACAGCTTCTGCCCGGGCGCCTGCCATTGCCGCGCCGCCCGGAAGGCCGCCGGCACGAAGCCCGGCCCCATGACCTGGTACCACAGGCTCTTCGTGCGGTACAGCCCGGGCGCGCCGTGATCCGGCTCGATGGCTTCGTTGACCACGTCCCAGGCATACACGGTATCGGCAAACCGGCTGTTCACGTGCGTCATCACGTCCCGGATATAGGCCTCCAGACGGGCCTGAAGCACCTCAGTGGTGACCAGCGGGGCGTCCGGCGCATCCGACCAGTCTTCGGCGAAAAACCAGCGGGGCGTCTGGTTGTGCCACACCAGGGTATGGTAGCGGACGCCAATGCCTGCCGCCTGGGCGAACGCGAGCATCCGGTCCGCCCGGGTCCAGTCCTGGGCCGTCCGGACCGGATCGTTCAGGGCCAGGGTCGCCGCCCGGTCCAGGATCCGCTCCGGCTTCATGTCGTTTTCCGCGGTCAGCGAGTCAAAATGGCGGCGGATCAGGGCCGCGGTGTCCGGATCCGCCAGCTGCCGGGGCGTCACCGCCGCGCCGATCCTGAACCGGCCGCGATACGCCTCCCACAGGGAAGGGGCTGTCAGCGCGTTGTTCATCTCTTTCCTCCTTGATTTTGCGGTTTTATTGAAAAGCCCGCCGGCAGGGACCGGCGGACAGGGATGGTGCGGCGCAGCAGATCAGCCCAGCGGCCGGATCAGCGTCACTTCATAGATCAGGTTGGACTTCTGCGGCATGATGCCCATCAGGGTCTCCACCAGGGCTTCATCCGCAACGCGCTCGCAGGTCAGGCGGGCGCCGACGGTGGGATAGGTGCCTTCCGCGGGCAGCGGCGCATACATGACGGCGACGGCGCTGCCGGCTTCCATGTTCGCGCGGCTCTGGTTCTCGGCCAGACCGAACTGCAGGTAGAGCTTGTCCTCATACACCGTCGCGCTGAAGATGAAGAAGCCGACGTTCGGCGTGCCGTCCGGATTGACCGTCGCCACGGAGAAGAAGCCGTTGTACGCGTTGATCGACGCGGCCAGCTCGTCCGGCGTCATCATGGTGCCGAAGTAGTCAATGACCGACGCGGTAGTGAACGCATCCGGCGCGTCCTCACCCATCGCGGCCGCCGGCAGCAGCATGCAGAGCGCAAGCATCAGGCAAAACAGTTTTTTCATCGGGAAACCCTCCTCTGTTATATAGGCTGAAACGAGTATATCACGCCGCTTTCGCGTTTGTCAACGGCGTTTTCGGCCCGGTACTGATCAGTCGTTGTCCGTCACTGTTCACGGATAAGGCAAAGCAGAAATAAGAAGAATCGTCAAAGACGAACGACGCGGCAGCTTCTGCAATCCACCACCACATCCCAGTGACGTACTCAACCGCCTCCCCTCCGCAGTCGCGGGAGGCCGCAGGCCGAACCGTCGTCATTTTCCCCAGCCGTGCATCCTCACAGCCCAACGGCGTACCCACCTGTCCTCTGCGGCACGGAATCCCGGAGTCCGCCGGTTCACCCGGCGGATTAGGCCGAAGGCCGAACCTGAAAGGCGATGGGATGGGAGTGCCGCGGAGGACGTGACGAGGGGAGCCGCGAGGGGGCACACCCTCGCGTACAATCCGCAGCAGCGGCATGTACGGTGCGAGGACCAAACGGCGT
>CACXEB010000142.1 GCA_902766515.1 uncultured Eubacteriales bacterium | reverse complement strand
CGTATCACCGACCCACTGGGCCAGGACCTGGCTGCTGGCGCCGGAAGCGGCGGAGTACCGGGCGGCCCTGGCCCAAAGGGACGCGGAACGCCATGCGGAGCAGCCGCCGGCCGAACCTTTTAACTATGACGGCGCGGAGCCGCTGCTGTCGGTGCGAAACCTGTCCGTGCATTTCAAGCTGGGCGGCACGCGGATGAAGGCGGTGGACGGCGTTTCGTTTGATATTTACAAGGGCGAGACGCTGTCGCTGGTCGGCGAGTCAGGCTCCGGCAAGACCACCATCGGCCGGGCGGTCATGAGCATCTACAGCGGCAACGTGACGGGCGATATCTGCTTCAAGGGAAACAAGATCAACCGGAAGCTGAGCCGGGCGGAGCGCGGCCGGCTGCGCATGGAAATGCAGATGATCTTCCAGGATCCCATGGCGTCCCTGAACGACCGGGCCAAGGTGGATTACATCGTTTCCGAGGGCCTGTATAATTTCCATCTGTTTGACAGCGAGGCGGACCGGCTGGCGAAGGTGGAGCGCATGCTGCAGGAGGTCGGCCTGACCAGCGACTTCATGACCCGCTTTCCCCACGAGTTTTCCGGCGGCCAGCGCCAGCGCATCGGCATCGCCCGCAGCCTGATCATGGATCCGGATTTTGTGGTGGCCGACGAGCCCATCTCCGCCCTGGACGTGTCCATCCGCGCCCAGGTCATCAACCTGCTCAACCGGCTGAAGAAGGAACGCGGGCTCACCTATCTTTTCATCGCCCATGACCTGTCGGCGGTCCGGTTCATCTCCGACCGCATCGCCGTGATCTACCGGGGGCACCTGGTGGAAATTGCGCCCTGCGAGGAGCTGTTCGCCCATCCCCTGCACCCCTATACCCGGGCGCTGCTCTCCGCCGCCCCCTATCCTGACCCGGATGTGGAGCGCGGCAAAGTGGTCCGCGCCTATGACCCGACGGAGAAGGACCTGCAATGGGACCGGAAGGAATGGCTGGAGGTCTATCCCTTCCATTACGTCTTTGCCACCGGGGAAGAAGCGGAGGAGTACCGCCATGCCGACTGACCGCCTGTGGAAGCAGCCCCGATGGCGGCTGCTGGTGTTTCACCGGGCCATGGCGATGCTGTCCGCGGCCCTGGTGATCAGCGCCCTGATCGTGGGCGTGTACCGGCAGCGGGCCTACTTTGCCTTCGCGGCCTGCGCGCTTGGGACGCTGCAGCTGGCCCGCGCCTGGTGGGATGACTGCCGCCGGCGGGACCGTAAGCCCTGCGCCGAAAAGCCGGCGCAGGTGCCCTGGATGCTTCGCCGGACCCGGGAAAAAAGGCGGTACAAGCCCGCCTTCCTGATGGACAGCCGGGACTTTGACGATGACCTGACCGCCTGCACCGCGGTCTCCGCGGACGGTTTTTCCGAGGACCAGTGCCGCCTGGCCCAAATCGCCGCGGAACTGCTGTCCGGCGCGCTGATGATCCTGATCTCGTTCATCTGACAGCAGGGTCATGGCTGGTCAGCCCGCCTTGGACAGACGGTTTGAATCCCGCTATTGACTTTTTCTGATTGTCCGCATAACGATCCTGTTGAGAAGTTCATCAATATTTCATGTAACTTATCAACGAAGGAAGCAGTGGAAATACGACTGTGAGGACACCGGAATGTGGAATGCAAGGACAGGGTTCCAGTGGTAAACCATCGTGTAGCGGTACCGCCGATCAGGACGCCTCCGCCTGCCCGAGCAGCATCCGGGCGGCCAGGCGGAAGGGCAGGCGGTCATCGTGGAGGAAGGCGGCCAGGCCGGCCCGGCCGACGGGACTGCCGAGCCGGTGCAGGGCGGCCAGCAGGGTGACCTTCAGCATATCCAGGCGCTCTTCGAGGCGCTTTTCCTCCGGCGGACACGTGAATTCCGGCAGGGACAGGGCCTGCTCCAGCAGGGGAATGAATGCCGGGTCGTTTCTCGTCTGCGCCGTGTAGGCGATGGATTCCACATAGCAATAGATGCCCGCGCGAATGTCCGACCAATCGCGGGAGGCCTGCCCGATCCGGCGCACGACTTCCCCGAAGAGGGGCGCCGCGGGCGTTTTTGCTGCCCTGGACAGGCTGTTGAGCAGGTAGACGCATTCCGGCATCAGCCCGTGGTCGGGCAGCAGTTGGCCGTAGTTGACGGAGGCCGTCCGGCGGGGCAGGCCGGGCGTTTCGTCCAGCAGGCGCCGGATTTCCCGGATCACGGCAGGCGCGCCCGCGTCGTCCCCGTGCCACAGCAGCAGGCGGGACAGGGTCAGCCGCAGGCCGGGCGTGCCGGCGTGCGCCAGCGCCTCATGCAGCAGCGGGACCGCTTCTCCGGCGGGGGCCAGCATGACCTGAATGACGGGGGAAACCGTATCGTCCGCCTCCGTCGGCGGGGCGTCCAGCCACTCCCAGGGCTCGTCCTCCCGCAGTGCGGCCACCGCATCGGCGAGCGGCGGCAGCGGGCGTGGGGCCGGGGAGGCCGGCAGGTCGCCGCCCAGGGACAGGATGGTATCCTCCACCCCTTCCGCCTGCCAGGCGGGCCGCCGCTGCCGGACGGCGCAGAGGGCCAGCGCGGCGAGGGCCAGGCCCTGCCGCTGCAGGTCCGGCTGCATGCGCAGCAGGGGAAACGCGTCGTGCGTGCAGCTGATGGCTTTGCCGCCCGCCAGGATGCCCCTGAGCGGCTGCCCTGCTTCGTCCATCGGGATCACCGCGCCCCGCGGGACGCTCACGCGGCGGTTGGGGCAGAGCAGGCCGAAGAAGGCGGCGTCCGCGGTGATGCGGCCCTTCGGGTCCAGGTTGCTGAAGCAGTCGTACAGGGGCTGCTCCGGCGGGCGAAGGGACAGCAGGTCCTCCAGGGTCACTTCGGCCATCCCCCGGATATGGCGGGATTCCCGGACGGCCAGGTATTGGCCGTGGTCGTACAATTCCCCGCCCTGCCGCCGGGCGGACAGGATAAAGCGGGTGCAGTCCAGCGGATCGCCCAGGTGCACCATCGTGGAAAAATTGTTGCGGTACCGGTCCGGTGTGGTGTACTGGGCCAGGGAGGCCCAGTAGGTCATGCCGTCCTTTTCGCTGCCGTAGGTATGGGCGGCCCCGGCAAACATGCATACGGAGCCGTCGCCGGTGCAGTCCAGCGCCATGCGGCTTCCGGCGAAGCGCAGCCGGCCCGCCTCGGCCCAGTACACGCCCCGGACGGTGTTTTCGCCCTTGCTGACCCCGCAGACTGTGCATCCGAAGCGGACCTCCGCCCCGGCGTCCAGGCACATGCTGAGCAGCGCGTGGGCCTTGAGGTCCGGGGGAAAGGTGTCGTTTTCATTCCACAGGCAGGCTTTCCGGGAAAGATCAAGCGCCCGGCACAGATCGGCGACCTCCCGGTCGATCCGGGCGGTGGCCCCGTCCCGGAGGCCGAACCAGTAGGTGCTGACCCCGCCGGCGGTGGCCGTGCCGCCCAGCCGGTCGTTCATCTCCAGCAAGAGCACCCGGAGCCCGCCGCGGGCGGCAAACAGGGCCGCCGGCGCGCCGGAAGTGCCGCCGCCCGCCACGATCAGGTCATAATCCTGCTCCCGGACGGCGGACAGCCCGTCCGGCAGGGTCCATTGCGGCGCCTGGACCTGGACGGGGTTGATCCGCGCAGGATCGTGCGGTCCTGTCTCCAGGGTCCGCAGCGGCAGGGGATCGGGATCCGGCGCCCGCAGCCCGTCAAGGCCGGTGCACCGGACGCCGCCGCGGGCCAGCGTGCTGCCGGCGGGCAGCCCGGACAGGGCCTGCCGGTACCGCCGGTATTGGCTGGCGGGATCCGAGGTGGGATGGGCCGTCGGCGCGATCAGCACCCGGTGCGCGCCATTGCGCATGGTATGCAGGCAGTAAGCGGGCGGTCCCAGCGGCACCGCCGGCCGCGCCTCCCAGGCCTCCCGGCAGGGGACCGCGTACAGCCCGGAAAGGTGCGCCAAAATGACCGCGCCGTCCCGGAAGCCCAGCGTCTGGCAGCCGTACAGCAGCGTGACGCCCCTGCCGGTCAGCACGTCCTCCGCGTGGCGCTTCAGGCGGTCCGGATGGTACAGGCCGCTTTCTTCCTTCAATTCATCAGGAAAGAAGAGGGCCCGCTCCTCCGCTCCGAGCCCGGCCGGCAGCCGCCAGTCCCCGGACGCGTTCATTTCTTCGCAGAGGCAGGTCCCCTCAACGATCAGCGCGACCCTGCGGTCCCCCGCCAGCCGCGCCGCCAGGATCATCCCGCCGACGCCGCCGCCCACAACGGCGGCGTCGGTGGATAAAAGAATGGGAATGTTCATTGTTGTTGCAGCTTCTGCCTCAGGTACGCCCGGATCATCAGGTCGGTCCTGCGGTCGGGGGCTTCGGTGTGGAGGACGGGGCGGTCGGCGAAGACCATGCAGGCGTTGGTTTCGGGGGTGCAGGGGTCCCAGCGGGGGAGGGGATCGCCGGTGGCGTCCAGGCCGTTCGGGTCGCCGGAGCGGATGAAGTTGGCCCAGTAGTTGCACATCTGGCGGGCGAGGTCGTAGTGCTTGCCCACGAAGGGCCGCCAGCACTTGGCCAGGGTCTCGAAGAAGAACCACAGGTCCACGCTGTGGAAGGTGCCCGCGTTGTCCCAGCCGGGGATCTCGGCGTCGAAGTTGTAATAATAGAGCGGATCCTTCACGCCCAGGCGGCTGCTCTGCAGGCTGAGGGCGCGGATGGCCAGGTCGATGCTGGAGACGGAAGCCTGTTTGCGGATGTCCGCCATGTCGCTGTGTTCAAGGTCAAACAGGGAGAGGAATTCGGCCGCGTCCGGGCCGAAGGCGGTTTCGCACATGGCGCGGAAGGCCTCGACGGTTTCCTCCTCAGGCGCGACAAAGAACTCGGAGGAGGTGCGGCCCCACAGCACGGGGCAGGGCAGCCGCTTGTTTTTGAGGAACAGGGTCATCGCGTCGCCGATGCAGAAGACGTCGTCCTGCACGGTGCCCCAGAAGGAGCGGTATTCCCGGATCTTCTGCATCAGGGTCTTTTCGTCGATGGCCCGGGCTTCTTCCAGCGTTTTGACGCCCAGGAAGTCAAAGAATTTTACGCCGGCTTCCTCCGCCTCGCGCAGCGGGGGGACCCGGCCGAACCGGCGTTTGGCCGGGAAGACGTTGGCCGACACGCCGCTTTCCACGATTGCCTTTTGGAACAGGCCTGCGTTCTGGGGCGAGGTGAGCTGGCTCATCACGCTGCCGCCGCCGGCGGACTGGCCGCCGATGGTGATGTTGTCCGGGTCGCCGCCGAAGGCCGCGATGTTGCGCTTCACCCAGCGGGTGCCCGCCTGCTGGTCCAGGTGGCCGAAGTTGGCCGGGGCGTCCGGCTGGGCGGCGGTAATCTCCGGGTGGCAGAGGAAACCGAAGGCGTTGAGCCGGTAGTTGACCGATACCACCACGATGCCGCGGCGGGCGATGCGCTCGCCGTCAAACTCCATCTCGGACGGATGGCCGACCTGCAGGCCGCCGCCGAAATACCAGACGAACACAGGCAGCTTGTCCTCGTGGACGTGGGCGGGCGCCCAGACGTTCAGGTACAGGCAGTCCTCGCTCATCGCGAGGTCCGGGTCGACCGACCATTCGCGGGTATAGACGTTCTTCACGTCCAGCGGCGGCACATCCTGCATCGAGATGGGCTTGAAATCGAAGCAGTCCAGGACGCCGTCCCAGTCGGCGCAGGGCTGGGGCGCGCGCCAGCGGTTTTCGCCCACCGGCGGGGCGGCGAAGGGGATGCCCTTGTAAGCCGTGATCCGCGGGTCCGCCGCCTGAATGCCGCGCACCCATCCGTTTTCCGTCTTGACCTCTCTGATAAACATGCTGTTTCCTCCTTCGTGCGGTTTGGTGTTCTGATCGGGAAATTCCCGTTATGATTTCAGCAGATATGTTTTCCCCGCCGCGGCGTTGAACCGGAGGCCCCCGTCCGTCCGTTCCGCGGCGACGGGCGCGCCGTCCAGGAAGACCTCCGCGGCGTCCGAGAGGACCTCCACGGGGCCGTCGAAGGCGGGGCAGAGGGCGGCTTCGGCCAGGCGGCCGTCCTGCCAGCGGATGTCCACGCGGATGCCGCCCCGCGCCATCAGGCCGGTCACGCATCCGTCCGTCCATTCGGGGGGCAGGGCGGGCAGCAGGTGCACCCGTCCCGTATGGCTCTGCAGCAGGGCTTCGGCGATGCCGGCCGCCGCGCCGAGGTTGCCGTCGATCTGGAAGATCCGCCGCCCGTTCAGGAAGCTGTCCGCCGCGTGGCCGATCATCCGGTGGACCGCCTTGCTCACGAGGGCGCCGTCCAGCAGGCGGGCGTACTGGCAGATGCGCCAGGCCAGGGGCCAGCCGCCGCCGTCCGCGCCGTTTTCGACGCGCAGCTCGATGGACCGGCGCACCGCGCGCATCAACTCGGGCGTGTCCTTCCAGTTGATCCGGCTGCCGGGGTAGGAAGCGTACAGGTGGGAGATGTGGCCCATGCCGGGCGTCTTCTCCGGCAGCTCCTCCCGCCATTCCAGCAGCTGGCCTTTGCTGCCGATCCGGTCCGGCGGCAGGCGGTCCCGCGCCTGGCGGAACTGTTCCGTCCACTCGTCCCGGGCGTCCAGCAGGGTGTCCGCCTCGATGCAGGCCCCGAACAGGTCGCGGAGGATCTGATTGTCCATCGCCGGGCCGGCGCAGATGGGGGAATCGTAGCCGTCGGGCAGGATGTAGCGGTTTTCGGGCGACAGGGACGGGCAGGTGACCAGGTGCCCCGTGCCGTCGTCGGTCAGGAAATCGACGAAAAAGATCGCAAACTCCCGCATGACGGGCCGCCATTCGGCCAGGAAGTCCCGGTCCCGCGTGAAGAGCCAGTGCTCCCACAGGTGCATCGCCATCCACGCCCCGCCCATCGTCCAGGCGGTGGAGGCCATGTACTGGTCCTGGGGCGCCGTGTCGCCGTAGTAGTCCGTGTTGTGGTGGCAGACGCTGCCCCGCATGCCGTACATGACGCGGGCGGTCTTCCGCCCCCGCTCGCAGACGGTTTTGATCAGGGAGAAAAGCGAATCGTGCACCTCAGGCAGGGCGCAGACCTCCGCGGGCCAGTAGTTCATCTGCACGTTGATGTTGGTGGTGTACTTGCTGTCCCACATGGGCGCGAAGTCCTTGCACCAGATGCCCTGCAGGTTCAGCGCGGAGGATCCTTCCCGCCCGCCGGACAGCATCAGGTAGCGGCCGAAGGCAAAATACAGGGCGGCCAGGCCGGGATCGCGTTTTCCTTCTTTCACCGCGGCGATGCGCCGGTCGGTGGGCTCGTCGCCCGCGTCCGGCAGGGAGAGGACGCAGCGCCGCATGAGGGGTTCAAAATCGGCCTTGTGGCGTGCAAGCAGGACGTCGAAGCCCGCCGCCCGCGCCTGGCGGACCGTGTCCAGCGCCCAGGCTGCGGGCGCTTCCTCCCGGTTGTCCGTGGCGGCGGCCAGGTACAGGCACACGCAGCCTGCGCCATCGGTATACAGCTGGGTATAGGCGTCCGAGACCTCCCCGTCGGAATCCATGGCCATCGCCAGGCCGAAGACCGTGCCGCCCGCGTTGCCGCCGGCGGTCAGGGTGCAGCCGTCCAGGGTGTGGTTGTCGTCCAGGAACATGCTGCCCCAGCCGCCTGCGCGGATCATCTTGCCGGGGCGGCGGGGGTCCGGCACCATGCCCTCAAAGATGTAGCCGCGGTCGTAGCGGATGTTCAGCTGCAGCGCGCCGGGGCGGTCGGCCCGGTAGCGCAGGCACAGCACCTGGTCGGGGTGCGAGATGAAGCATTCCCGGGTGTACCGGACGCCGTCTTCCGTCCATGACAGGGTGTGGACGCCCGTCATCAGGTCCAGCGACTGGCAATAGTCCTGCGCGCCCTCGCTGTTGGGCGCCCACCCGGCTGCGAAGGGGGACAGGCAGTTGACGCCGATGTCCAGCTCGCCCAGGGATTCGTAATGGCGCATCGAATAGGGCGCGCCGAGCATATAGCGCTGGATCAGGTCCTCGGCTTCCCGGATCTCGCCG
>CACXEB010000141.1 GCA_902766515.1 uncultured Eubacteriales bacterium | reverse complement strand
ATCCGCAGCAGCGGCATGTACGGTGCGAGGACGAAATCGCGTCAGCGATTTCTACCTTGCGGCGTTTCCGCCCGGGAGGGCCAAGGGCCCGACAGGAAACGCCGTCAGGGGGGGTCCCGCAGGGGGGACGCCAGTCCCCCCTACGAGCTTTTGCAAGCTTTTGCAAAAGCAAATCCGCTCTTGCGTAATCAGCCTGTTCCGTGTATAATGAAAAAGAGGCCTGCCGACCGAGCGCAGGCAAACGTGAGGCCGTTACGCACCCGGCCGCTGTTTTGAGGAGGCAAGGAACATGCAGATGACTAAAGAGCTCACTGGCAATACGCTGACCTTCACGCTGGAAGGCCGCCTGGACACCATGACCGCGCCTGAGCTGGATGCGGAAATCAAGAATATACCGCAGAACGTAACGGAACTGATCCTGGATTTCAGCAAGCTGGAATACGTATCCTCCGCCGGTCTGCGCGTACTGCTGACCGCGCAGCGGCTGATGAAGGCCAACGGCACCATGAAGGTGACCCACGTCAACGAGATCGTGTACGAAGTGTTTGAAGTCACCGGGCTCACCCAGCTGCTGAACATCGAAAAGTAAGAAAAAGCTGGCAGATACCGTTTGAAAACCGCGTCCCCGAAGCCATTTTGGCAATGGGGGCGCGTTTTATTTCGGAAAAAGTTCATCTTTTTGAAATGCAACAATTAACCTTTCGTAACAGACATCCGTTGCGATTCAATGCCGGGTATGGTATACTTCGATTGGGTAAAAAGGGGGTGGAATGACTTGGATTTTCTGTCTGCAATTACCTGTAAAAAGTTCGGAAACGCGCTGACGACAGCGCAAATTGAAGATTTTGCCCGGGCGGCCGCGGAAGGCCTGGTGCCGGATTACCAGCTGGCCGCCATGCTGATGGCGATCCGCCTGAACGGCATGGACGCCCGCGAAACGGCCGACCTGACCATGGCGATGGCCCGGTCCGGGGAGATGCTTGATCCGGATGTCGGCGGCATTCCTGTCGACAAGCATTCCACCGGCGGCGTCGGCGATACGACCACCCTGGTGCTCGCGCCCCTGGTCGCCAGCTGCGGCGGCAAGGTGCTCAAGATGAGCGGCCGCGGGCTCGGCCACACCGGCGGCACCATCGATAAGCTGGAGTCCATCCCGGGCATGCAGGTCAGCCTGCCCAAGGAACGTTTTGTGGAGATCGTCCGCACGGTCGGGTGTGCGGTCGTCGGCCAGAGCGCGGAGCTGGCGCCGGCGGACAAGCGGCTGTACGCCCTTCGTGATGTGACCTCCACCGTGGACTCCATCCCGCTGATCGCCGCGTCCATCCTGTCCAAGAAATTCGCTTCCGGCGCGCGCGCGCTGGTGCTGGACGTCAAGTACGGTTCCGGCGCCATCATGGACACGCTGGAGAAGTCCGTGCAGCTCGCGCAGACGATGGTGGACATCGGCACGCATGCGGGCCGGCACGTGACCGCCGTACTGACCGGCATGGAAGAGCCGCTCGGCACCCACGTGGGCAACGCCCTCGAGGTCAAGGAGGCCATCGACATCCTGGCCGGCCGCGCGCAGGGCGACCTGCTGAAGGTATCCGTGTACCTGGGCGCGCAGATGCTGTGCGCCTCCGGCGTGACCGCCGGCATGGACGAGGCGGAGCGCCGCCTGCGGGACGCGATCGGCAGCGGCGCGGGACTGCGCAAGCTGGCGGAGATGATCGAGGCGCAGGGCGGCGACCCGCGTGTCACGGAAGACCTGTCCCTGCTCCCGCAGGCGCCGGTCATCCGCGAAGTGACCGCCGCGCGCAGCGGCTGCGTGGTCCGGATGGACACAGCGCAGCTGGGCTACACGGCGCAGGCGCTCGGTGCGGGGCGCAGGACCAAGGACGATGTGATCGACCCGGCGGTCGGATTTGTGATGCGCGTCCGCCTGGGCGACAAAGTCCGCGCGGGCGACCCGCTGGCCGTCGTCTACGCGCGAAAGGAAGACGATCTGGCGCAGGCGGAGCAGAGCCTCCGCAGCGCTGTCCATATTTCCGACGGCCTGCCGGACAGCCACCCGCTGATCTACGCGGTGGTCAACCGGGAAGGCACAAGCTATCTTTCCTGAAAGGAGCTGAGTTACCATGAAACGTTTGATCCTGCTGTCCCTCGTCCTTGCGGCGCTGGTCAGCCTGGCCGCCGCCCAGGCGGAGCCGGAGGCGCTCACCCGCACGGAACTGACCGCCTGGCGTGAGCAGGTGCTGAAGGACAGCCTCGAGGACAACCGCTACGCTTCTGAACCGACGGAGGATGGCCTGTACCGCCTGACCTTCAACGAATACACCCTGCTGGCGGACACAGCCCGGATTTCGAGCGCGACGCGCATTCTCTCGGTCTTCTTTGAAGAGGTGCCCGAAGCCGAAAACACCGCCGCGGACATCCGCGGCCTGCGCCCGGGCGATCCGGTGGAAAAGGTGCTGGCCGCCTGGCCGAACGACAACGAAAGCCTGGCCGGCACGCGGGAGGAAGCGGTGCTGTACCAGACCGGCAGCCTCCCGGGGCAGGCCTCGGCCGGCGTCATGAAGCGCAACGGCCAGCGGGCTGAGTCCATCCTGTACACCCTGTACCAGATGACGACCAACGGCGTCAGCCTCAGCAAGGTCACGTACACGCTGACGGCCGGTTATGTGGATACGATTGAGGTATCCTTTGACGACGAGCTGCTGACCCTGGCGGACGCGCAGGCTGAGATGGCCGCGATCCTCGACCTGCAGGCGACGACCGAGTTTTCCGCCTTCCTGTCCAACGGGGAGAGCATGGAGGCCGAGCCCTTCAACCGGGACGACCTGCTGTTTTCCAGCGTCGACTTCCTGAGCGTCACCCCCGACGACCTGATCGCGCTGCTGGGCGACGAGTACGCGGAGACGTGGTCCCCCGACGACGACGGCCGGCAGATCCGCGTGATGGAATGGCACGCGATGGCCGCCACCTTTGTCTGTGATCAGGACGGTTCCGCCATCAGCGTGGACAACATCATGATCGACGAAGACCTTCTGATCGGGCCCCGCGGCCTGACCATCGGCGATACGCTGGACGTGATCCTCGGCCGGTTCCATTACGGGGCGGCGGAGGCCGACGGCATGCATACCTGGCTCTATGGATCCGAGGCGGCCGATGACTACGCCGTGATGGATTCCCTGTACCCCGGCCAGGCAGAACTGCACTATGTGACCACCGTTGACGGGCAGAAGGTCGAAATGATCCTCTACGTCAACGAGGGCGCACTCAGGAGCATCACGCTGCAAATGATCTGACGTCAGTCCTTACTGGCGCACAAAGAAGGGATACGACATGAGAATTGACCTGACATGTCCGGTGGAACTCTGGCATTTCAGAATGCCAACGGCCGAATCACCGTACTGCACGGTTCAACTGTATAACCTGTCTGAAAAGACGGTCGTCAGCATCCAGGCCTGCTACCTGTGCTACGATCAGGACGGCGAGCAGACCGCCCGGCACGTGGAGCGCGTGCAGGGACTGGAAGCACCCACCCGCTGCGCGTTTGAAATGTCCGTTCGCGTGGAGGAAGGCATCGATGCCAACGGCATGGAGCTGCTGATCGAGAAAGTCTGGTTTGATGACGGTACGATCTGGCGCCGCGGGACGACCCACATGACAGAGTATGCGCTTCCCGCGCCTCCGGACGCCCGGCGCCTGGGCATCCTCCGGGAGCTGGCCGGCGCGGACGCCTCCGTCTGCCCGTCCGACCAGGGGACCGTCTGGGTTTGCGTGTGCGGCCGCCCGAATCCCGCCGGCATGGAGATCTGCTCGCGCTGCCTGCGCTCCAAGCACGCCATCTTCACCGCGTACAACGAATCGGTCATTGAAAAGATCCTGTCCGAGCGCGAGGCGGCGGAGGACGACCGGCAGCGGGAGGAGCACGCGAAAGAGCAGGAGATCGCCAGCCAGCAGAAGGCGGAAAACGAGAAGAAGCGCCGCCGCAAAAAGCGCGTGCTGGCCGTGGTGCTGACCCTGATCCTGCTCGCGGGCGCCGCCTACGCGGGCTACTACTATGTGCTGCCGTGGTATAAGTACAACGCGGCGGAGCGGGAGCTCAACAACCTGAACTACGCGTCCGCGCGGCAGGCCTTTATGGCCCTGGGCGATTACTCCAACGCGCAGGAGATGGTGCTGGAGTGCGATTACCGTGAAGCGCTGACCGCGCTGGCGGGCGATACCTATACCTCCCTGCGCGCCGCGCAGGACCGGTTTGACGAGCTGGGCGACTACAAGAACAGCGCCACCATGGCGCGCGAAGCCCGGTACAAGCAGGCGGTCAAGCGGCAGAACGCGGGCGAGTATGACACGGCGCTTGCCCTGTTCGGCGAGATCGCCGGCTACAAGGACAGCGACGAGCGGCAGCTCCAGTGCGTGTATGCCCGCGCCAAGCGGAACATGGATGCCGGTGAGTATGCCCTGGCCCGGGAGGACTTCCTGTACCTGGGTAACTATGAGGACGCGGTGACCCAGGCCAACGAGTGCCTGTACCTGCCGGCGGTGGAAGCCCTGGCGGACAACCGGCCGGAGGACGCCATCGAGGCGCTCCGGCAGCTGGGCAACTACCGCAACAGCTATATCCGCCTGAAGGAAGCCTACTACGCCATCGGCAACAAGCTGTTTGACGAAGGCCGGTATGAGGAAGCCGCGGATTACTTCCTGCTGGCGGACGACTACATGGACGCCTACCGGCTCGCGACCCGGTGCCTGTACCAGCCCGCCGTCGAGGCGATGGAAGCCGGACAGTACCTGGAAGCGGCGGAGCGGTTTGAAAAGATCCTGACCTTCGAGGACTCCGAAGCCCTGATGCACCAGTGCTACCTGCAGGCGGCGCTGGAAAAGATCGCCGCCGGCGAGTACCAGGAGGCGACCGCCCTGCTGGACAAGGCCGGCAATATCGAGGGCGTGGAGGACGCGCGCAAGGAGTGCATCTACCAGCCCGCCCTCGCGCTGATGGCCGCGGGCAACCTGACGGAGGCCCGGGCCCAGCTGCTGACCATCGCGGGTTACAAGGACGTGGACCAGCAGCTGGCCGAGATCAGCTACCAGATGGCGCTCGAGGCCCTCGAGCAGAAGGATTACGAGCTGGCCGTCCTGCTGCTCAGCGATATTCCCGATTACGAGGACAGCGAGAAGCTGCTCCGCGAAGCGCGGTACCAGTACGCGCAGCAGCTGCTGGACCAGAACAAGCCGGTGCAGGCAGCGGAAATCTTCCTGCAGCTGGGCGACTATGAGGACAGCGTCGCCTTTCGCCAGCAGGCGATCTACGCCCAGGCGCAGGCCGCCATGGCGGAGGAGCGCTGGGCGGACGCGCACGCGCTGCTGAACCAGATTCCGGACTACGTCTACACCGCGGAGACCCTCCGCGAATGCACCTACCAGGAAGCGATGGCCGCCCTGAACGACGGCGATGAGATGCTGGCCTTTTCCCTGCTGCGCGAGATCCGCGATTACAAGGACGCGGAGGACATTTACCAGGAGCTCGCCTACCGGATCGCCACGGAGCAGCGCCGGGCCGGCAACCTGAGCGAAGCGGCCGACATCTTCAACTCCCTCGGCGATTACCAGGACGCCGCCGCCCAGGCGGAAGCCAGCTACGACGATTACTACCAGGACGCGTACAACACCGCCAAGCAGGCATACGCGGACAAGAACTGGCAGGTCGTGGTGGAGACGCTTGAAGGCCTCGACCTGAATACCGCCAGCGCGAAATACGCGGACCTGCGGGACATCTGGCAGGCTGCCGCCTATGAGTACGCCGAGCAGCTGTACAATGACGACAAGGTGTTTGAGGCATACGCCTACTACATCCGGCTGGAAGGCTACAAGGATGTCAGCACGAAGAAACTGACTCGCAACACCTACAAGCTGTTCGGCGCGTGGGAGAACAGCAAGGGCGAGGTCTTCATCTTCAACCCGGACGGATCCTGCATCGTCAACGGACAGGACCTGTTTTACTTTGCCAAGCAGTACACCCTGCGCACCGGCCGGAGCCCCGACAGCCTGGACGTGACGTACCGCATCGTTTCGGTCAACGCCAACCGCCTGAGCCTGAAGGTGACCTCCCGCGGCGCCAACCATAACAAGAACTACTCCCTGACCCGCCAGAAGGATACGGACGAAGACGAATGATCCGCCTGCTGCAGCTGAAACGCTTCATACAGCCCTATCAGCAAGATATCGATGAGAAACACCTGGATGTCCTTGACGGCGTCCGGGTGCTTCTCAGCTTTATCGTGGGCTGGTATCATATCTGGCAGCAGAGCTGGCTGATGCCCATCGGTTTTATCGGCGGGACCTATGTCAACATCGATTACATCCCGCGCAGCGGCTATGCCGCCGTGGACGGGCTGATTTTCCTGAGCGGCCTGCTGATGTTCCTGCCTTACGCGGGCAGCGACCGGACGCCGGATCCCATTGCCTATTATAAGCGCCGGCTGCTGCGCATCCTGCCCGCCTACGCGCTGGCGGTGGTGGTCTCGTTTTTCATGGACGCGCTGCCGCGGCACGGCTACGCCACCGTCTGGGAGGCCGCGCGCGACCTGCTGGCGCATTTTACCTTTACCCACACCTGGTTTCCCTTCTCCTACACCGGTTCGCCGCTCAACGGCGTGCTGTGGACGCTGTCGGTCGAGATGCAGGCGTACCTGCTGTTTCCGTGGGTGTGCCGGGCCTATAAGCGCCAGCCCCTGCTGACCGGCGCGGTGATGCTGGCGATCGCCTTTGGGTACCGCGCCTATGTCAGTCGGTTTGAGGATACGTCGCTGCTGATCAACCAGCTGCCGGCCTTCCTGGACATTTACCTGCTCGGCTTCCTGTCCGCCGGCATGATCACCGCCCTGCGCAAGCGCCTGCGGGGGGAGACCTCCCTCGAAAAGCTGTTCTTTACCGGTCTCATGGTGATCGGCGCGTGGCTGTACCTCTCCCTGATGAAGGGCCAGGCCGCCGAGAGCTCTATTGTGAACATCCGCCTGGGCCAGCTGAACCGCCGCTTTGCGATCGGGTGCGCGCTGACCAGCTTCTGCGTGGGCGCCTGCTTTTCCCTCCCGATCACCCGGTTCCTGCTGGGCAACCGGCTGATGCTCTTCCTTTCAGTCCTGTCCTACGAGTTTTATATCTGGCACCAGACCCTCGCTGTTCACCTGAAGGAATGGCAGCTGATCCCCTCGGAATCCCCGACGCCCTGGATCGACAACGAGCGCGCCTGGCAGTGGCCCTATACGATCTGCTGCTTCGCGCTGCCGCTGCTGATCGCCGTGATCCTGACCTACGGGTACGAACGCCCGCTGACCTGGCTGCTGACCCACCGCCGAACCAACCACCCCGCCGATAAGGAGGCTGCCCACCATGATGACCAATGACAAGGGTATCGTCGAACTGAAGCATTTTGTCCTGCGCGAGGTCTGCCGCCTGGCCTGGGAAAACCGCCTGACCACCGATGAGACGGAAAAGATCGTCTACCAGATCAGCCCCGGCCCCAAGCCGCAGTACCGCTGCTGCGTCTACAAGGAGCGCGAGATCGTCCGCGGCCGTATCCGCCTCGCGATGGGCCAGTATCCGGACGTCAACCACCCGACCAAAAACGTCGTGGCCGTCATTCCGGCCGCCTGCGACGACTGCCCGATCCAGGACTACTTCGTTACGGACATCTGCCGCTTCTGCCTGGGCAAGGCCTGCCTCAACTCCTGCCATTTCGGCGCGATCACGCCCGGCGAGACCCGGATGCGCATTGACCCCAACAAATGCAGATCCTGCGGTCTCTGCGCGAAGGCCTGCCCCTACGGCGCTATCATCCACCAGGCGCGGCCCTGCAAAAACGCCTGCCCGGTCGGCGCGATTTCCTATAACGAGGCCGGCATCTGCCAGATCGACGAGAGCAAGTGCATCCACTGCGGGCACTGCATCCATAACTGCCCCTTCGGCGCCATCGGGTCCCGGATTTTTGCCGTGGACATCATCCGCGCCATCCAGGCCGGCAAGCGCGTGATCGCCATGTGCGCCCCGGCCACAGAGGGCCAGTTCGGCCAGGAAAACGGCATGGCCGCCATCCGCGCCGCCCTCAAAAAGATCGGCTTCGCGGACATGGTCGAGGTCGGCCTTGGCGGCGATATGACCGCTGCCTACGAGGCCCTCGAATGGATCGAGGCCAAAAAAGAGGGCCGCAAGACGACCACCTCCTGCTGCCCGGCCTTCATCTCCATGCTGCGGCACCACTTCCCCAGGCAGTACGAAGAAAACAAGTCCGCTACCGTATCCCCCATGGTCGCGGTGTCCCGGTACCTCAAATCCCTGGATCCGGACTGCGTGACCGTTTTCATCGGCCCGTGCATCGCCAAGAAGGGCGAGACCCTGAGCGAGTTCATCCAGGATTCGGCCGATTACGCGCTGACCTACGGCGAGATGGTGGCGCTGCTGGATTCCCGCGAGGTCGCCATCGAGCCGGTGGAGGAGGAATACCAGGAGGCGTCCCTGTACGGCAAGCGCTTCGCCGGCACCGGCGGCGTGGCCAACGCGGTGCTGGAGGTCATGCGCGAGCTGGGCGAGGATACGTCCGATATCCGGCTGAAAGCCTGCGCCGGCGGCGACGAATGCAAGAAGGCGATCATGCTCCTGAAGGCGGGAAAACTGGACGTGGACTTCATCGAAGGCATGATCTGCCCCGGCGGCTGCGTGGGCGGCCCTTCCAAGCACCAGGCGGAGGACCAGGTGATCAAGGCCCGCACCGGCCTGCTGGCCAGGGCCGACCAGCTCGGCATCCTCGAAAACCTGCGTCAGTACCCCATGGACAGCTTTTCCATGTACCGCGACGGCCACCTGACCCCCGGCCAGGGCCCGCTGGACCGGCTGGACAGCAAAGCAAAGGAGCAGCCCGAAGGCTGAAAGAGATTTTTCCAGAGCACATTTCCCGGCAGCAAAGCCCGCTGCCGGGTGATTTTTTGCGATGATGCGATAAAAACCGGTCCCTCCGTCGTCTAATCATATGAAACGGAGCGGCGTACGCGCTCCGCAAGGAGGTGATCATCCATGGCGGCTGTCGGGGATCCGGACAGCGGACGGGATCAGGCCATCGAAGGGATGATCCGGCAATACCAGACACCGCTGCTGCGCCTGTGCTATCTCCGGCTGAGGGACCGGGCGCTGGCGGAGGACGCTGTCCAGGAGACCTTTCTGAAAGCATACAACAGTTTCGGTCAGTTCCGGGAAAACAGCTCGGAAAAGACCTGGCTCTGGCGCATCGCGCTGAATGTATGCCGCGATATCGAGCGCAGCGCGTGGCGCCGGCACACGGACTGGCGGGTCACGCCGGACATGCTGCCCGTCGCGGCGGCGGAGCCCGGCGCGGAGGATATCGACCTGACGCTGGCCATCATGAAGCTGCCGCGCAAGCAGCGGGAGGTCATCCTGCTGTACTATTAT
>CACXEB010000140.1 GCA_902766515.1 uncultured Eubacteriales bacterium | reverse complement strand
TCATGCGTTTCAATACAGTTGGTTCAACGATCCGTCGGAAGCGCCGCAGGGCGCTTCCGCCGGTCTGTCGTGCCGGTTACTCGGCCCGTTCGAGCAGGGTGACGAGATAGACGAACTCTTCCCGGTAGGGATCGCCGGAGGGCTGGCTCTGACGGAGCATCTCCAGGGCGTGGGCGTAGGTGGCGGTTCCCTTGAAGGCGCTGTCGCGCAGGCACATGCAGGTCTCGGCCACTGCGGCGGCGAAGAGGGAGTCGGCGCTCAGCTGCGCGGCGGCCTCGCCGGTGAGGGGGTAGGTGTAGAGCTGGCTTTCCGCTTCGCCGGGCACCTTGGCGCGCAGGCTGAGGGTCAGCCATTCGGCGTTTTCGTCCCGCGCGGCGGGGGTGCTGTAGCGGCTCTCCACGGCGCCGAACTCGAAGGCGCTGTCGACGGGCACGATCTCGTACAGGGCCGTCATCTGCTGGCCGGACCCGATGTCGCCGCCGTCCTTCTGGTCGTTCGCGAAGTCCTCGGCGGCCAGCAGCTTGTTTTCATAGCCGATCAGGCGATAGCCGCGGACCTGGGCCGGGTTGAAGTCCAGCTGGATCTTGACGTCGGATGCGACCAGGTCAAAGGTGCCGCCGGCCTCGGTGACGAGCGCTTTGCGGGCTTCATAGATCGTGTCGATGTAGAAGCAGTTGCCGTCGCCGTAGTTCGCCAGCGCCTGCAGGCGGTCGTCCTGGTAGTTGCCGTAGCCGAAGCCGAGCACCGTCAGCGCCGTGCCGGTCTGTTTCTTTTCCATCACCAGGCGGGCCAGGTCGCCCTCGGAGGTGACGCCGACGTTCAGGTCGCCGTCGGTCGCGAGCAGGATGCGGGTGTTCTGGCCCTCGGCCATGAAGCGGTCCGCGATGTCATACGCCCGCAGCAGACCGGCGCTGCCGTTGGTCCAGCCGCCCGCCTTCAGGTCGGTGATCGCTTCCATGATCCGGGTCTTCTCGCTGGCGGGCACATGCTCCAGCAGCGTTTCCTCCCGGCTGGCGTAGGTCACGATGGACACGTAATCCCGGCCGTCCATGCTGTCCAGCAGCATCAGGAACGCGCGCTTGACCAGGTCCAGGCGGTCCTTGCCCTCCATGCTGCCCGAGGTGTCGATCAGGAAGATCAGGTGGCGCGGTGTCCGCTCCTCGGGGCGGGATTCCCGCGCGGTGAGGAGGATCCGCAGCAGCTTGGTCTGGTCATTCCAGGGGCAGTCGGTCAGCTCCATGGTCACGCCGAAGGGATCGCCGCCCTGGGGCGCCGCCGGCGCGTACCGGAAGTAGTTGAGCATTTCCTCCGTCCGCACGCTGTCCGCGGGCACGGCCGTACCGCGCAGGATCCGGGACCGGACCTGGGCGTAGGAGGAGGTGTCCACGTCCGCCGCGAAGGTGGACAGGGGCGCGGACGCGGTGGACTGGAAGCCGTTCTCCCGGATATAGGCGTAGCTGTCGCGGTTGAGGTCCGGCACCGCGGACCTGGCGCTGGCGTTCACCGCGGCCGGCATGCTGGTGGTCATGGGGAAAGAGTAGTAGACCTCCGCTGCTTCCTCCGTTTCGCAGACCATGCCGTCCGATAGCGCCAGCTCATCGGTCATGGTGGTGACCGCTCTGGCCGCCCGGTCGGAGAAGAGAATGTGCTGGGTCGTCTGGTCGGCGATGCCGGTCACCAGCAGGCTGTTCTGCCGCTGGAAATCGCTTACGGCACGCTCGGTGCCTTCGCCGTAGACGCCGTCCGTTTCGGTCGTTTCATAGCCGAGGGCCAGCAGCCGCTGCTGCAGTCTGAGCACCTGCTCGCCACTGTCCCCGCGCTTCAGCAGGGTGTAGCTGTCCGCCAGCGCGCCCGGCATCACCGGGAGGGCCAGCATCATCATCGCCAGGCACAGGGACATCGCCTTCAGAAGCTTTTTCATCATCTTCATCATCGTTTCCGCCTTTCCGCCGGTCATCCGGCTGTTGCTTACACTGATATTGACGGAGCGTGACGAAAAAAGTTCCGGCGAAATCAAAAAAACTGATTGCCGAAGCAATCAGGGGGAGAGATCGCGCTGTTCCTCCGCGGTCTCTGCCAGCATTTCGTCCAGGATCTCCGCCGCTTCGCCGACCAGGCGCAGGCAGGGGCGGCGGGCGTAGAACGCGGGCGTCCGGGGCTCGGGCGTGCCGCCCGGGGTGACGGGGACGTCCTTCAGCAGCTCGCGGCAGATAATCGTCCCGTTCTTTTCGCTGAAACGGCGGGCGAACTCCCGCACCAGGCGGTAGTGGGCCGGCTTGGCTTCGGGATCGGCAGGATCGCTGTAGCCGCGCAGCAGGCCCAGGGCGAGCAGCGCGCCGCTGACGGTGCCGCAGACTTCCCGCAGGCGGCCGATGCCCCCGCCGAAGGAGGAGGAAAGGCGGGCGGCGGTGTCGATATCCAGGCCGGTCAGGTCGCAGTAGGCGCAGAAAACCGCCTGTGAACAGTTATAGCCCTTCATGAACAGGCGTTTTGCTTCTTCGGCGTGATCCATTGCATTGATCCCCTTATCTTTCAGTATGAACTCGATCTCGTCCAGCCCGTGGGCGACCTCATGCCTGTTTCCCGTTTCTTCAAATCCCAGACGGCGGTACAGCCGGGCCGCACCGGTATTGTTTTCCAGTATCCACAGTGAAGGAGTGCCCGGGCACCTCGCCGCGGCAAAGCGCAGCAGGGCGGTCCCGCAGCCCCTGTTCCGCAGCCCGGGAAGGACGTAGAGGTCTTCGATCAGGCTGCCGGTCACGGAAACAACGGCCGCCGGCCTGTCCGTGATCAGCATATAGACCCTGCTTCCGCCGCGTATTTTCGCCATCAGGTATTCCTGCTGGCGTTCCGGCGTGTGCAGCGCCACAAAGGCCGGCGTACAGAAGGCGCGGTGCGAATCCTGCCAGGACGCGGAATGGACCGCGGCGGCCCGGGCGATATTTGACTGGTCTACCGGCACGATCATACTGCTGATCCCCCAATTTTCTCCGAACCGTCTGCGGCGGCCGGAGCGGCGGAATACCGCGCCGCCCGCCAGCGACGGAGATCTGTCTCTTCCGAAAAGAAAGCTCCCGAAGGCAGCCTTCGGGAGCCGGTTTATTGCGGGCCTTACTTGTTCATCGCCTGCTGCACGGCCACGGCAACGGCCACGGTCATGCCGACCATGGGGTTGTTGCCGGCGCCGAGGAAGCCCATCATCTCCACGTGCGCGGGCACGGAGGAGGAACCGGCG
>CACXEB010000139.1 GCA_902766515.1 uncultured Eubacteriales bacterium | reverse complement strand
GGTCTGCTCGCGTTCGTCATGACCGCCGCCAATCCCGGAGAAACGGGAACGTCCGACTGCGTCGATTTCGTCGATGAAGATCAGGCAGGGCGCGACCTTGCGTGCCTGTTCGAACATGTCGCGCACACGGCTGGCGCCGACGCCGACGAACATTTCGACGAAGTCGGAGCCGCTGATGGTGAAGAAGGGCACGCCTGCTTCGCCCGCGACGGCGCGGGCCAGCAGGGTCTTGCCGGTGCCGGGCGGTCCGACCAGCAGCACGCCCTTGGGGATGCGCGCGCCGACGTCCAGGTAGGCCTTGGGGTTCTTCAGGAAATCGACGATCTCATGGAGCTCTTCCTTCTCCTCTTCGGCACCGGCCACATCGGCGAAGGTGGTCTTGTTTTTCCGCGGGTCCACCAGGTTGGCGTGGGAGCGGCTGAAGTTGTTCATCCGGCCGCCGCCCATCTGCTGGCGCAGCAGGTACCACATGAAGCCGATGAATACGGCCATGATCAGCAGTTCCGGCAGGATCTGGAGGTACCAGGGCGTCGATACGGGCGCCAGGTATTCCAGCTTGAACGGGAAATCGGACACGGAGATGCTGTCCACCGGCCGGTCGGGATGGGCGTTGGCCACCATGATGCGGACGGTCGTAATGAAGTCGGAGCCGATGGTGGTCTCGAAGTCATAGCGGTTCGGATAGTCCGCCTGGGCGACCCGCGTGTTTTCCAGCCGTCCGACGAGCGTCGTGCCGCGGATGGACACGGTGTCAATGCCGGCGCCTGTGTTGCTGCCCTGATCGATATCCTTCTGGATCAGTTCCAGCAGCTGGGAATAATCGATGCGGGCGCCGTTGGTGTTGGGCGTCGTCATCATCACGCCGATCATGATCACGCAGGCGATCGCGATCGCGTATATGAGCATCATGCGGGATGATCTGTTCAACTGGGAATTTCCTCCAATTCTCGCTCAGGAATGTGCGCTGCGCGGTTTTTCCCGGCGCGGCAGCGACATTATATCACAGGATGTCCGCGGGGGCAACGTACCGGGGCGGGTTCATTCGTAAATTCTGGGATCGAGAATGCCGATATCCGGCAGGTTGCGGTATTTCTCGTCGTAGTCCAGGCCGTACCCGACCACGAAGGCGTCCGGGATGTCGAAGCAGGCGTACTGCACCTGGAGGTCCGTCACCCGGCGCGCCGGCTTGTCCAGCAGGGTCGCGATGCGGAGGCTGCGCGGTTTGCGCTGCGTGAGCAGGCTGACCAGGTGGCTCAGGGTCCGGCCGCTGTCCACGATGTCCTCGACGATCAGCACGTCCTTGTTCTCGATGTTGCGGTCCAGGTCCTTGACGATCCGGACGACGCCCGTCGGGCTGGTGCCGCCGCCGTAGCTGGATACCGCCATGAACTCGATGCTCAGCGGCAGGTCGACCTCGCGGATCAGGTCGGTGAAGAAGACGCAGGCGCCCTTCAGGATGCAGACCATGATGAGCTCGCCGCCCGCGTAGTCACGGGTGATCTGCTCGCCCAGCTTTCTGACGGCCCGGGCGATTTCCTCCCGCGTGACCAGGACTTTGGAAAGGTCTTGATAGAGCGTGCAGTTCGTATCCATGAAGCTGTCCCTCCCTTACGCTTTTTCCGTGTCCAGCTTGCTCAGCAGCCAGGCGATGACGCAGCCGGCGACCAGGCACACGACGCTGATGATCCAGTTGCCGGCGGTAGCGACCGCGAAGCATTCGCTGTTCTGGATCAGCAGGGCGACCGGCGAGGCCAGCACCAGGCCGAGGATGGCCGCGAAGGTCATGGTCGGCGCCTTATCGAGCAGGGTGCTGATCAGCTTGGCGATCAGGAACAGGCCGATGACAATGCCGACGCCGAAGGGCGCGAGGAGCGCCAGCGTGCTCCAGTCGCCGCCGCGCAGGCCGTTGAGCGCCCCGATGACCGCCTCATAGTAGCCCAGCAGCATCAGGATCATGGATCCGGACACGCCGGGGATCACCATCGTGGCGGAAGCGATCACGCCCAGCAGGCACATCAGCAGGATGGTCCCGAAGGACATGCCGGCCGTCTGGGCGCGGGGGATGGGCAGCAGCGGCAGCACGACCACCAGGGCGAAGAAGAGGGCGAAGATCACCCAGCCGCCGGCTTTGAAGTCCTTCGGCTTCACCCGGCGGAAAATCACGCCGAGGCCGCCCAGGATCAGGCCGATGAAGGCGAAAATGGTGGGCATCTTGGTCAGCGGCGGCTTTACGGGGGACAGCTCCAGCTGGTAGGCGTCGTTCACGCGCTTGAATTTCAGGGTGGAGCCGGTCAGCGTCTTTTCATTGCCGGCCTGGTCCACGAATTTCCAGCTGTTCCCGTCGACATAGGTCAGGGTGGCGGTTTCGCTGCCGTGGGTCAGCCTGATCTCCGTCACGCTTTCGTTCAGCACGTCCGAGGCCGTCAGCCGCGTCTGGGTGAAGGGCGCCTTGGCCTGGGAAAGGTCCGCCTGCCACGGTACGGACACGCCCAGCAGGCTGCCGATCAGCGCGGAAAACGCAAAGATGCCGACGAGCACGCCGACGGCGATGGGCAGGACGTCGACCACGGACTGCCGGAACTTTTTGAACAGGTGGGTGATGTCCCCGATCAGGCGGTCGTAGATGCCCATGGAGACTGCCATGGTGCCGCCGGATACGCCGGGGATGATGTTGGAAATGCCGATCACGGCGCCGCGCAGGATATCCAGAATCCACTGAAGCATATGCATGACTCCTTTAATATGCAAACACGGCGGAATGCTTCCGCCCCTGCCTCCGCAAGGGGAAGCAGGAGCGGACGTACCGCCGCGTCGGATTACAGCGAGTTGATCAGGTTATACAGGCTTTCCTTGAAGTTGCGGGTCTCGCACAGCGCCGTATCGATCGAGGTGTGATAGGTGCGGTTGTTGCGCGTGCCGATCACCTGGTTGCCGATGCCGCTCTTCAGCAGCATGACGGCCATGTTGCCGGCCTCGAAGGCGAAGGTGCAGTCGCGGGCCGTGGGCTGGCAGCCGCGCTGCGTGTAGCCGATCACGGTGGCGCGCACCTCGGCGTGGCACATGCGCTTGAGGGTGCTGGCCAGCAGCTGGGCGTTCATGTGCTCGCCCTCGTATACCTCCTTGCCGTAGGGGCTCAGGTAGGCGTAAACGTCGAAGGGCTTCATGGACGCGTAGGCGCCTTCGGCCACGACGATGGTCGCGCGGGTGTTCCCGGAGGCGATCAGCTTGTTGAGCCGCTCCGCCACGTCCTCGACCGCCCAGGGCATCTCGGGAACCAGGACGATTTCGGAACCGGTGGCCTCCGCCGTGGACAGTGCGATGTCGCCGCAGTTGCGGCCCATCACCTCGACAACGGCCGGACGGTCGTGGGAGCGGGAGGTGGCGCGGATGGAACGGACGGCTTCCACATCGCAGTTGACCGCGGTATCGTAGCCCAGCGTCATCTCCGTATAGGGCAGGTCGTTGTCGATGGTGCCCGGAATGCCGATGCAGGGGATGCCGAGGTTGCAGAGGTGCTGCGCCCCGCGGAAGGAGCCGTCGCCGCCGATGACCACCAGGCCGATCACGTCCAGCTGCTTCAGGTTGCGGGCCGCTTCCTCGCGGTACCTGGCCTCCATGAACTCGGTGCAGCGCGCCGTGCGCAGGTAGGTGCCCGGCAGGTCCGCCAGGTCCAGCACGGTATCCAGGTTCATCTCGAAGATATCGTCGGACGCGTTGTCGCTCAGGCCGAGCAGCCCGTTATAGCCGCGCTTGATGCCGATCAGGCCCAGGCCGTAATAGGCGGCGCTGCGGGCCACGCTGGTGACCGCGGTGTTCATGCCGGGGCTGTCGCCGCCGCTGGTCAAAACTGCAATTCTAGACATATGTCCTCTCCTTACAATTGGATGTGCATTGGATGTCCGAGGCGCCTCAGAGCAACAGGCCGTGCTCGATTAAAAACTGGTGCGCTTCCGCGGCTTCGGATGCCAGGCAGAGGATTTCGAAATCGTTTTCCTCCCCGGACATCGTCCGGCTCATCTGCTGGGCGCGGGCCATGAATCCTTCGGCTTTCAGCGCATTCAGGATCTCCCACGTCTTCGGCTGTCCCCTGGTCACGTGGATGACCGTCCACAGTGCTGTCTTCTTCATCCGCTCGCCTCCCCGCGTCACTAAAGAAGCACTGACGGTATTATACGCTTATTTGGATGATTTGTCACTTGTATTATTCGGTCAGTAATCCATAAATACCGCCATATACTCGCCCTCGAGCAGCTCGTCGTAGCTGTGCCAGGCGCACTGGGTGCCGGTGGTCGCCTGCAGGCAGGCGTCGCAGGCCATGCACAGGCGCTTGGCCTTCACGGTGGTCGGCTTGCCGCGGTAGACGAGGGTCACGGTCACGTCCGTCAGGTTGGCGCAGTTTTCCACAGCGTAATCCGGCGGCGTCTGGTTCATCACGCACATGCGGTTCCCTTCCGGGTCGTTTTCGATCACCAGCATCACGTGGCCGTCCCGGCGCAGGAAGTCGCCGGGCTGCATGGCGGGATAATCGCCC
>CACXEB010000138.1 GCA_902766515.1 uncultured Eubacteriales bacterium | reverse complement strand
TCATGATCAGCTGCAGAATGATCATGGGCAGCAGACAGGGAATATCAATGTGCAGGATGCGCTGGAACACGCTCGCGCCGTCCACCTTGGCCGCCTCATACAGCGCGGTATCAATGCTGGACAGGGTGGCCAGGTAGATGATGGTGCCCCAGCCCGCTTCCTGCCAGATGCCGCTGGCGACGTAGATGGTGCGGAAGGCGCTCGCCTCGGTCAGGAAATCGATCCTGGTGCCCGCGATCAGGTTGATCAGGCCGCCGGAGGGAGAAAGGAAGATGCGCAGCATACCGCAGATGACCATGGTCGAAATAAAGTGCGGCGCGTAAATGACGGTCTGCACCGTGCGCTTGAGTTTCCTGAACCGCAGCTGGTTCAGCGCCAGGGAAAGGATGATCGGCACCGGGAACCCCCACAGCAGGCTGAACAGGCTCAGCTTCACCGTGTTCCACAGCATCCGGTCAAAGGTCGGAGCGCGGAAGAAGCGCTCAAACCACTTCCAGCCCACCCACGGGCTGCCCGTGATGCCCAGGCCCGGGTTGTAGTTGCGGAAAGCGATCTGGATGCCATACATCGGTCCGTACTTGTACACGACGGTGATGGCTACCGGGATCAGCAGCAGCGCGTACAGCTGCCAGTTGTCCGCAATGCGCCTGCCCAGGCTCTTGCGGTGAACGCGCTGCCGGGAAGCTGCTGTTGTAGACATAAGCATTCCTCCTGTCTTTCGGTTTTTCCTGAAGAACGGCTCATCTCATGAAATCCATGAAACGTTTCATGATCGTGTCAAAACCATAACATAAGTCACAAAAAAAGTCAATAGGTATTTTCAAAAAATCTTATGCCTTCACATCGCCAAAAGATGAATATTTTTGAGACAAGAGTGTCATAGACGCCAACAGCGCTTGACCATCTTTCATGAATATGATATAATCGTTCATGAATTTCCATGAAGTGAGGCGAGCGCCAGTGTCCAAAGAGCGCAACAATCCTACCATGGCGGACGTAGCCCGGGAAGCGGGCGTCGCCCTCGGCACCGTGTCCCGGGTGGTCAACGGCGAACAGGTAGGCGAGGAATTCAAGGAAAAAGTCATGGCCGCCATCCGGCAGCTGGGCTATCAGTACAATGTCAGCGGACGGACCCTGCGCACCGACCGCACAAACACGATCGCCTTTGTCATCCCCAACACCATCAATCCCTATTTCGCGCTGCTGGTCCATCATATCAACCGGGCGCTCGAAAACCGGAACCGCCGGATGCTGCTGTGCTTTTCCGAATATGACAAAAGCCGTGAAATCGAACTGATCCGCATGGCCCAGCAGAACCGCGTGGACGGCATCATTGCCCTGACGTACAATCCCAGCCTGACCATTCCGGAAGGCATCCCTTTCGTGACGATCGACCGCTTCTTTTCCGCATCCGTTCCCTGCATCGCGTCGGACAATTTCGGAGGCGGCTTTCTGGCGGCGCACAAGCTCCGGGAATTCGGCTGCCGGAAGGTCGCCTTCATGCGGGCGGGGTCCACGCTGACCAATGAGCCAAGCAAGCGCAAGGACGGATTCGTCGCGGCCTGCGTGGAAATGGGGCTGCCCTTTGAAGTCATGGCCCTGGAGGACGGGCAGCCCTATGCCGAATTCGAGGCATTCCTGTCCAGCCATCTGCACGGCGGCCAGCTGGATTTCGACGGGCTGTTCGTAGGCACCGACAGCCTGGCATGGCTCATCATCCAGACGCTGCGGAAAATGGGGCTGCGGGTCCCGGAGGACGTGCAGGTGATCGGTTTCGACGGCATCCGGATGTTCGGCGATCTGGAGCCCGTCGTGTCCACCATCGTACAGCCCGTCCAGGAGATCGCGGAAACCTGCGTCAGCACCGTGCTCTCCAAGCACCTTTCCAACGTTCCCTCTTTGATCTGCCTGCCGGTCAGCTACGCGCACGGCGGCACGACCCGTGAATAAAGGAGTACAATCGCATGATCGACGTGGTTGCCCTGGGCGAATTGCTGATTGATTTCGCCCCGCAGTCTGCCAACGAGGCAGGCTATCCCATCCTGGCCGCCAACCCCGGCGGAGCGCCGGGCAATTTCCTGGCGGCGCTGACAAAATACGGCTGTCAGACCGCCATGATCGGCAAGGTGGGCGACGATGCCTTTGGCCGTCTGCTGATCCGGACCCTTGAAGACGCGGGGATCGGGACCGGCGGCGTCATCGCCGACCCCGCCGTGTTCACCACGCTGGCCTTCGTTTCCCTGGACGCCTCCGGCAACCGGGATTTCAGCTTTGCCCGGAAGCCCGGGGCCGACACCTGCCTCCGCCCCGACGAAGTCGACGAGCGCCTGATTGCCGGCAGCCGGGTATTCCACTTCGGTACCCTCTCCCTGACGGACGAACCGGCCGCTTCCGCCACGCGCAGGGCCGTTGAGACGGCAAAAAAGCACGGCCTGCTCATCAGCCTGGACCCGAACCTCCGCAAGCCCCTCTGGAAGCGGGAAGCCGACGCCAAAGCCGCCATTGAGTGGAGCCTGCGCCAGGCTGACATCGTCAAGATCAGCGACGAGGAGATCGCCTGGCTGTGGGGCCTCTCCCCCGAGGAAGGCGCGCGCAGGCTGCTGAATGAATACGGCGTTTCCCTGGTCTATGCCACCCTGGGCCCCAGGGGCTGCCATGCCGCCACCGCCTCGCACCGGATCACGGTCAGCAGCCCCACCGGGATCCGCGTCGTCGATACCACCGGCGCGGGCGACATCTTCGGCGGCAGCGCCATGAGCCGCTTCCTGCAATACAAAAAATCCCCTTCCGCGCTCACGGAAGAGGAACTGACCGGCATCGTCCGCTTCGCCTGCACCGCCGCCAGCCTGTCCACGCAGAAGCACGGCGGCATCACCAGCGTGCCGGCGTATTCAGAAGTGCTGGAAAAGATGCAGGCATAAGGACCGCAGGGACATGGCAAGCGCCTCCGCCGCCCGGGGGCGCTTGCCTTATACGCCCGGCCGGAAAACGGCCGGCGCAGCGGATCAGTACAAAAAAGATCACAGCCCCGTTCCTTTTCAGGATCGGGGCTGTGCTGTGGTGCGCCATCAGGGACTCGAACCCGGGACACCCTGATTAAGAGTCAGG
>CACXEB010000137.1 GCA_902766515.1 uncultured Eubacteriales bacterium | reverse complement strand
CCGCGCACCGCGATGCGCCGGGTGAATTCGATGTCGTCGCCCCAGATGAAGAATTCGCGGATGGGCAGGCCGAACCGGCGGATGACCGATGTGGGGAACAGGCAGGACACAAAGGTCGCCTGCTCGATCTCCACCACGCCCGGGATGGGCGTCCGCGTATGTTTGACGGGCACCAGGCGGTTCATCCGGCAGGGGGTGCCGTCCGTCCACAGCGCGGTCGAGGCCAGAAAACCGTAACCTCCGTCCAGGGCCCGGGCGGCGTCGAGCAGCTTTTCGAGGGCGTCCGGATGGGGCAGGGTATCGTCGTCCATGACCCACAGCGCTTCATATCCGCGCTCTGCGCCCCAGCGCATTCCGGCGTTGAAACCGCCCGCGCCGCCTGTGTTTTCGGGCAGGCACAGGGACCGGACCCGGGGATCGGCCAGGCTTTGCAGATACGCTTGCGTGCCGTCCTGGCTGTGGTTGTCCACGACCAGCAGATCGCTGCCCGCTGTCTGGGCCGCCCAGCACGCGACGCACTGCCGCAGCAGCGGGAGGCGGTTGTAAGTGACGACAACGGTCAGAACCTTCATAAGGATATCCCTTCAAAGACGTCAAGACTGTCCGCGTCCGTGGGACCAAACCGCGGCGCGCAACGTGAGTATAGCATAAAACCGGAATAAAGTCTACCTGTTACTTGACGTGATTGCCGCATCGCGTGCTGTTGCCCTTGAGCGGAAGTTATGGTATACTCACGTCGCCTCCCGGTTCCGGGACGGCAGAATGATGGAGGAGCACATATGCAGGACAGCATTACCGTGCGCGGCGCGCGCGTAAACAATCTCAAAGACGTCAGCCTGACGATCCCGCGCAACAAGCTGGTCGTGTTTACCGGGCTATCCGGCAGCGGGAAATCGTCCCTGGCCTTTGACACCATCTATGCCGAGGGCCAGCGGCGGTATATCGAGTCCATGTCGTCCTATGCCCGGATGTTTCTCGGCCAGGCGGAAAAGCCGGACGTGGACGCCATCGACGGCCTGTCGCCGGTCATTTCCATCGACCAGAAGACAACGTCGCGGAATCCGCGCTCCACGGTGGGGACGGTCACGGAGATCTATGATTACCTGCGCCTGCTGTATGCGCGGGTAGGCCATCCGCATTGCCCGAATTGCGGCCGGGAGGTGCGCCGGCAAAGCGTGGACGAAATGGTGGACGCCATCTATCGCTATCCTGAGGGCGCCCGCCTGAGCATCCTCGCCCCGGTGGTCCGCGGCAAAAAGGGTGAGCATGAAAAGCTGTTCCAGGACGCGCTCAAGGCCGGCTACCTGCGCGTGCGGGTGGACGGCGCACTGTACGAGCTGGATGATCCGCCCAGGCTGGACCGGCAGAAGAAGCACACGGTCGAGCTGGTGGTGGACCGCGTCATCGTGCGGCCGGACATCCGCCAGCGCATCGCGGACAGCATGGAAACCGCCATGCGGGAAGCCGGCGGCCTGGTGGCGGTGTACGACCATCAGCGGGAGCAGGAGGAACTGTTTTCAGAAAACTATGCCTGCCCGGAGTGCGGCATCAACCTGCCGGAGATGACGCCCCGGCTGTTTTCCTTCAACAATCCGTACGGCGCCTGTCCCGCCTGCGACGGCCTGGGCGTCAAAATGAAGGTGAGCGAGGCGCTGATCGTCCCGGATCCCTCCAGATCCCTGCGGGAGGGGGCGATCCAGTGCACGGGCTGGAACAGCGGCGAGGCGGGCACCGTCGCGGGCCAGATGTACGCCGCCCTGAGCGAGCACCTGGGCTTTTCCCTCGATACGCCCTACGCCGACCTGCCGGAGAGCGTGCGGCACGCCCTGATGTACGGGCTGGGCGATGAGAAAATCAACGTGTCATACCAGACGGCGAACGGCCACGGGGTGTACAAGACCGCCTATGAGGGTGTCATTCCGTCGATCGAGCGGCGCTACGCGGAGACCGGCAGCGACATCATGAAGGCGGCGTACCAGGAATATATGTCCGAGGAGCCCTGCCCCCATTGCCGCGGACGCCGGCTGAAGCCGGAAGCGCTGGCGGTGACGGTCGGCGATTTGGATATCGCTTCGCTGTGCGACCTGAGCGTGGAGAAAGCCCGCGACTTCGTGCGGCACCTGGCGCTGAACGATACGGAGATGATGATTGCCCGGCAGATCCTCAAGGAGATCGACAGCCGGCTCTCCTTCCTGACGAACGTCGGCCTCCGGTACCTGACCCTGTCGCGCGCGGCGGCGACCCTGTCCGGCGGGGAGGCCCAGCGGATCCGGCTGGCAACGCAGATCGGATCCGGCCTGATGGGCGTTTTGTATATCCTGGACGAGCCCTCCATCGGCCTGCACCAGCGCGACAACCAGAAGCTGCTTGCAACGCTTCGCCACCTGCGCGATCAGGGCAACACGCTGATCGTGGTCGAGCACGACGGCGAGACCATGCTGGCGGCGGACTATCTCGTGGACATCGGCCCCGGCGCGGGCAGCCACGGCGGCGAGATCGTGTCGGTCGGCACGCCGCAGGAGGTCATGGCCGATCCCAAT
>CACXEB010000136.1 GCA_902766515.1 uncultured Eubacteriales bacterium | reverse complement strand
TCGCCATTGCCGGCCGCGTCTGGGTGGTGGACGAGGTGGACCACAAGCGGCGGGAGGTGTACTGCACGCTGGCGAAGGGGAATATCCCGGCCTTTTTCGGCCTGGTGGCCGGGGACATCCACACGCGGATCCTGGAGCGGATGCGCGATGTCCTCGCCGAGGACAGGACCTACCCCTACCTGATGCCGCACGCGGTCTGCCGCCTGTCGGAGGCGCGCGGGCTCTGCCGGAAGTCAACGATGTCCCGGCGCCCCCTGGTTTGCCTCGGCGGAAAAATGTGGGCGCTGTTCCCGTGGCTGGGCAGCTACGCGTTCCTGGCGCTAGAGCGGCTGCTGAAAATCCGCTGCGCCGGACGCCTGGGCCTCAGGGGCCTGACCGCGGTGCGGCCGTACCATATGCAGTTTACCATGCAGGCGGACGAAGCCGCTTTTTATGAGATCGTCAGCAGTGCGGCGGAGGAGGATTTTGACCCGATGGAGCTGCTCTACCCGAAGGAGGTGCCGGTGTTTGAAAAGTACGATGAGTTTGTGCCGCCGGAGCTGGTGCGCAAGGGCTTTGCCCGCGGGGTGCTGGATATCGTCGGCATGCGGCGGCGGGCAGCGTCCTGGCGGTCTTTGATCGGCGAAGCGGCGGAAGAAAGGGAGGATGCGCCATGAAGATCATTACGGTCAGCAGGCAGTTCGGCAGCGGCGGCAGGGAGCTGGGGAAAAGGCTGTCGGACCTGCTGGGATGGGACTATTACGACCGGGAAATCATCGAAGCCCTGGCCCGGGAGCAGGGGCTGCAGCCGGAGTATGTGCACCGGCTGCTGACCAGCCACGGCTGGCACCAGTACCAGCTGACGTACCGCAACAGCTTCCGTCAGCCCCTGTCCGGCGCCTGGCACCATACGGAAATGCTTGTCCGCCAGCGGGAGATCATCCAGGAGATCGCGCAGGCGGGCAACGACTGCATCATCGTCGGCCGGGACGCGGACGTCATCATGCAGGACGATCGGCCCTTCCGGCTGTTCGTATGCGCGGACATGGATTCCCGGGTGGCGCGCTGCATGCGGTATGAGGAAAAAAAGCCGGAAGCGGAGCGGCTGACGGAGAAGGAGATCCTCCGGAACATCCGCAGGATCGACCGCAACCGCCGGCGGACCCGGGAAATCCTGACCGGCAAGCCGATGGCGGACGGCAGCGGGTTCGACCTGACAGTCAACGCGGCGCATTGGGAGATCAAAAAACTGGCGGAGGCTGTCGCGGAATTTTCCGGGCGGTGGTTTGAGCAATGAGCAGATCGAATGAGAGAAACGACCTGACGTCGGGCAGCGTGTGGAAGAAGCTGCTGGTGTTCTTCATCCCCGTCGCTGCGGGAACGCTGATCCAACAGCTCTACAACGCGGTGGACGGCCTGATCGTCGGGCGGTTTGTCGGCACGGGCGCCCTGGCCGCGGTCGGAGGCAGTTCCGCCCAGATCATCAACGTGCTGGTAGGCTTCTTTGTGGCGATGACCGCCGGCGCGGCCGTCGTGATCGGGCAGATCTTCGGCGCGGGCCGCAAGGAGGACCTGGACCAGGCGATCGGGAATGCGGTCACGGTGATGGCGCTCGTGGGCGTCGCACTGGCCGGCGTCGGCCTGGCCGCGTCCCCGGCGCTGCTGCGGATGCTGAATACGCCGGAGGAAACGCTGGAGGGGGCGACGCTGTACCTCCGGATCTATTTCCTGGGCGTTCCCTTTGTGATGCTCCTGAACATGGAGTCCAGCATCCTGCGGGCCCTGGGGGATTCCTTCCATCCCTTCCTGTACATGGTGGCGGGCTGCGTGCTGAACATCCTGCTGGACTTGCTGTTTGTCGTCCGGTTCGGCTGGGGGATCGCGGGCGTGGCGATCGCGACGGTGGCGGCGCAGCTGCTGAATGCGGGATTGCTGACGGGCCAGCTGATGCGCAGCGGCGGCATGTACCAGCTGAGGCTGCGCAACCTGCGGCTGAAGGGCGTGTACCTGGTCAACATGCTGCGGCTGGGCATCCCTTCGGGCCTGCAGTCGTCCATGTATAACGTATCCAACATGATCATTCAGGTGGCGGTCAATTCCCTGGGAACCATCGTGGTGGCCTCCTGGGCCATGAGCGGCAAGACGGACGGCATCTACTGGGCCGTCAGCAGCGCAATGGGCGCGGCCATCACCAGCTTTATCGCGCAGAACCACGGCGCCGGCCGGACGGACCGCGTGAAGCAATGCGTCCGCCAGAGCCTGATCATGGCCTTCGTGGTGACGCTGGGGCTCAGCGCGCTACTGATGCTGCTGGCGATCCCCATGCTGCGGCTGCTGACCCCGGACGAAGCGGTGGTCGAAACCACGTACCAGATCATGTCGTATTTCGTGCCCTTCTACTTTACCTGGGTGCTGGTGGAGGTCCTGTCCGCCGTGCTCAGGGGTGTCGGCGACGCGGTGTATCCGGTGGCCATCATCGGCATCGGCATCTGCCTGTTCCGCGTCATCTGGATCGTGACGGTCTTCGCCCACTTCGGGACGCTGCTGTCCCTGTGCCTGTCCTATACGGCGTCCTGGACCATCACAAGCGTCGCCCTGGTCATCTACTACCGGCGGGGCAAATGGATGACGCGGCGGCGACTGACCGATAAATGATCCATTGACAACTGCGCGCGCTGTGGGTATAATCAATTTGTCCGATGCGGCAGAGGCAGTTACTTCGACTGTTAATCGAGAGGTCGTAGGTTCGAATCCTACCGGGAAACCGTAGCTCAGCTGGATAGAGCGCAATGTACTGCTTCGACTTATTCTCGGACATCACAAGGTGACGAAGCGGAAGCTTCGTCACCTTGTTGTTATTGGGACAACTCTGTTGCCGGAACATTGATGCAAAGGAAGGATGCAACATGAAACGCTGTATTGCAGTCATCGTCGTCTTATTGTCCTTGTTTTGTATAGGAGTTTTCGCTGACGACAATACGATTTACTATTTTTATACTGTACAGGATTGGTTTTCCCAGCAATCGGCGGAAGAAGCCATCTTGCCTGAGGGCTTAACGGAACGGGAAGTGCAGATCTATCGCGCTGCGTATGCGAACGGCTTTTATGACGCTTTGCATCCTGTTTATATCGAAGGAAGGTATATGCTGAACACAAAAACAAAGAAGTTCCATCTGACCAATTGTCCCACAACGCTTTTGATTGAATCAGGCAATCGTGAATGTTCCACAGAAACGCCCGAAGAACTGATGGCGCGAAAGTATAGACCGTGCGGACAGTGTCATCCTGAAACACAAACATCGGATAGATAATTGCAGCAAGGCGCATTCACGCAGGTGATCTGTGCGCCTTGTGTGCTTATGGACCAGGCGTATCATATTATGCCTGATTGAATTTATCCTTCAGGGCTTTGAATGACAGATTACCGCAGAGTCCTGGCATCCTTGGAAAAGAAGCGTTGCGTCAATCGATGGCTGCGAG
>CACXEB010000135.1 GCA_902766515.1 uncultured Eubacteriales bacterium | reverse complement strand
TTGGAGGACATCAGCAGGGTGTCCTGGCCCGCGGCGGTCATATCCGGCCGGTCGGCGCTGGTGAAGATGGTGATCGTCCGCTCAAAGTCCAGGCCGTACACGGACACGCGGATGAAGCCGTCCTCAAAGATGCGGATGGTCAGCTCCGACACGTCGTTGTACTTGATCGTATCCTGCCAGACCCGGCTGCTGTTGTACAGCGCGTATTTGACGAAGTCCGAATTCTGCGTGCTGTTCAGGTTCAGCCGGACCACGTGGCCGGCCTGCACCGGGATATAGCCCGTGATGAAGCTTTCCGGTTCCACCGTGATCTGGTCGGTGGACTGGATATAGTTGTAGCCCTCCATGAAGTACGGGTCTCTGCGGTTGAACAGGTTTTCGTCTGATACCTCCTCCGCGGCCGCGGTCATCGCCGCCGCGCACAGCAGGGTCAGGCACGCCAGGGCGATCAGCACCCGGCGCAGCAGGGTCGATTTGGTGACAGTAAGCATCGTGAACCTCCTCTGTCTCTCTTTCAGCAATGAAAACAGCATTCCTTGCCGACAGTTTTCATCCCATATCATAGCACGTTTTGGCCTTGTTGAAAAGTAGGTTTTAACCTCTCAGCCAGCGCAGGCAGGAAATTTTTTTTCGCTTCTCCACGGCATCGAGGCAGCAGTTGACGCACATGACGGTGAACACCGCTGCCAGGACGACCGCCGCCAGCTTCAGGTACCAGATTTCCGGCAGCTTCAGCTTTTCATAGATCTTGAGCATCAGGATATGCCACAGGTAGATCCACATGGAATGCTCCGAGATATAGCGGATCGCGGGATGGCGGTACAGCCGGAGCGGCACCCGTTCGCAGAAAGCCAGCAATGCGAACGAGCAGCCGGCGCCGTAGGCAAGGAAATACAGCCGCGGCGGGTATTTCATGTCCTGCACGGAAACCCACGCGCCGCCTGTCACGCGGCCGTACACGGCCAGCCCGGCAAACAGCATGAGCGAGCCCGCCATAACGCCCAGCCGCAGCCGCTTCGGCATATGCCTGTAATTGCAGCCCAGCCAGGTCAGCAGCCCGTAGGGGACCAGGTAAAACAGCGTCATGTCCACCAGCCGGCAGTCCTTCCCGATGCCCAGATGGTACATCAGCTCATACAGCGCGTACGCCGCCGCCACGGCCGCAAAGCCCTGCCAGGACAGCTTCCATCGGCAGAACAGGGGAATCAGCAGCGCGCTGTAGAGATAGACCAGTATCACCCAGACATAGGCGATGCCGTAACGGGTCAGCAGGAACGAGTCCAGATAATACCTGAATGAATTGCGTTCACCGTTCATTATCCATGACAGCGTAAAATACAGGACCAGGAACAGCCAGGTCGGGATGACCAGGCGCTTGAACCGCGACGCATAATACGTCCGGAGCGCGCCGGCCGTGCTGAGCTTCCGCATGTAGGAGCGTTCCCCCAGCATGGCGGACAGGATGACCATCAGCGGCACGTCGAAGCACCGTAGCATGATCATCCATTCCGGCGGCCCCGTATGGGCGGTGATGATGCCCAGCAGGCCGATGACCTTCAGGAAATCGATCGATCCGATCCGGTCCTGTCTGCTTTCCTGCGGGCGTTCGGTGTTTTCGGTCATGGTTTCATGCCTTTCCTCACGCGGCCTGCAGCTTCGGCTGCTTTTTCTTCCGGGGCTTCGGCGCAGGTCGCGGGCTGCGGCTCTTGATCCTGTCCCTGATCACGAAGCCCATATCCGCGGCCACGATGGGCACGCTCGCGATCATGGGGAAGGCGTAACGGTAATATCCGTTGACCGGCGACAGCAGGCAGCCAATCAGCACCATCAGCAGCGGTGACAGGCAGAACAGGTAGCGCGGCATCTTCATCGCGAACGCGAGAATCACCAGCACGACCAGCAGGATCGTAAACAGGCCGATCTTGATAAACAGGTCCACCACCGGCGCTTTCAGCCATGAGTTGACATAATCGCCGATCGCCTTCAGGTGGGGATTCCTGTTGTATAGGCCCAGCTTCTCATGGAAATAATCGGACAGCCAGTAGCCGACCACCACATGCGGCTTGATTTTGCCGTAACTGTCCGGGATGATGTACTTTGCGTTGCTCAGCCACATGCCGTTGATCATCGTCAGGGGATGCTTCAGGAATTTCCGGAACCACAGCTGCAGGAACGGTCCTGTCGTCTTCTCGTTGAATTTTGCTTTGTTTTTGATGTTGTCCGCGATATTGCGGTCATAGCGGCTCAGCATGGTATCATAATCGATCACGCTGCTGATGATTGCCTTGTCTTCGTCCGTCATGTCATACGGGTGCTCCGTCGCATAATACGCCATGGTCTGCAGCGGCATGGACATGTTCTCCCTGGTCTCCACCTTCGGGACCCCAAACGCGCCGGGAAGCACAGCCGTCGCGACCAGCACCGCCAGGACGGCGGCCGACATTTTGATCACCGGCTTCGTCCTGACGGCAAACACCGCATACAGCAGGAACGCGATGCCCGGCACCCAGCCGGCGCTGTTCCTGAACAGGCCCATGAGCACGATCATCAGCATGATCATCCCGGCAGACCGTTTATTCTGCCAGAATCCACTGTCTTTGAGCTCCCGCAGGGCATATACGACGAAGACCATGATCGCCAGGGCAAAGTTGGAATCCTTCCCCATCTGGAACGCATACATCGGGAACACCGGCACCAGGCAGTACAGCGCCAGCAGCGTGTAGCCCACCACCCTGCTGCGCCGTCCCAGCTCGCTGATCACTAACGACAGCACGGCGATATAGAGCGCCGTCTGCAGGATACAGTAGATGAAGATGCCGATATCGGGATTGCCGAGCCATTTCCCAAAGGAATAGAAGCCGGCCATGAGCATATTCTGGAACCAGGGATTGTTGGGCGTCTCATGGGTGTATCCCAGGAAATCGCTGATGCCCGTGCCGGAATCGCCGGCCAGGTTGCCCGGGAAGGTCACGATCACATAAGGCAGCCAGCAGATCACGAAAACCAGGACGATCCGCCACAGCGTGAACGGATCCTTCTTTGCCAGCCCGCGCCGGATCGGCCCCAGCCAGTCGCGCCGCTGATTGGCGGCCATGATTTTTCCCGTTGCCTGCGCTTCCGGGGCGATTTGATTTTTCGCCTTCGCAAACTCGTTGACCATCGCTTCCGCCTGATCCTTTGTCAGGCCGGATACAACGGTCTCCAGGCGATAGGCCTGATCGGTGTTTTTGTCCTGCGCCATGCGTCCCTACCTTATTGTCAGTTCAGAAAGAAAAATACGTCGCTTTGCCGTCCGGGTCCGGATCCCGGATCATGCCGTCCCCGTAGCCGATCACCGCGATCTTCTTCGGATCGACCGTAAACCGGCCGTCCCCGTTCAGGGACACACGATAGATCTCCACCTCGCCGCTCGCCTTCCGAATGGCGAGGAAACGGCTGTCGACCGTCAGCACGGTGTCCCCGCGCTCCATGATATTGATCTGCGTCACCCGCTTTTCCCCCTTTTGTCATGCGGTTTTCTGAGCAGCCCGGCAATGCCGGCCACCGTGCCCGCCCCGTAGCAGACATGGAGCAGGAAGAAGATGACCGGCAGGCAGATGAAGCCGATGTTCCGGTCCGGGCTGCCGATCACAGTCATCACCGTCATGGCGGCATTCGCACAGCCATACGCACAGGCCAGCACGATTCCCGGCCATGTGACGCCGCACAGCGCCAGCGCCGCGGCCAGGAAGATCGCCAGTACAAACAGGAGCGGCACAAAATGATAGACCGAGAAGCAGCGGGGCTGCACGGCCAGGGTCCTGCCGATCCAATAGCCGTTCAGGTATTTCTGCCTGAGCAGGCCCCTCAGGGTCCCCCTGGTTTCCCTTTTGGAGACGATTTCCGGATCATAGTAGAACCTGTAGCCGGCCTGCTTCATGCGGTAGTGCATGTCGTTGTCCTCGGTCCGGGTGAGCGCCTCATTGTACAGGCCGACTTTGTCAAACACCGACTTCCTGTAGATCGCGAACGCGATGGCGCTGACATACCGGACGGTGTCTGCGCGGCGGAACGCCGCGAAGCTGCCGCCGAACATCGAGTTTTCCGCCTCGTTCAGCACCGCACTCCACTTCGTCCGATCCGCCGGTACGCTGATCACCTTGCCGCCGCAGATATCCTCGCCCTTCTCCAGATTCCGCACGTTCAGGGCGATGAAATTGTCCGGCAGGGTGGTATGGGCATCCACGCGCAGCACCGCGTCTCCTGTGGCTGCCTTCAAAGCGACGTTGCATCCGCAGGGAAGGATCTTCCCGGGATTGTCCAGCACGACGACGCGCTGAAAGTCCGCGGCTCCGTCGCGGAATCGCTCCATTTTCCGCCGGGTGTCATCCGCCGAGGCGCTGTCCACCAGGATCACTTCGATACGGTCGTGCGGATAGGTCTGCCTCCGCAGGCAATCGAAAAGCGCGTCGATGGTCGCCGACGCGTTCAGGGCGACGACGGCGAAGGACACGGTCATTCCGCTCATGCTCTCATCTCTCCTCTTCTGCAGCGCTATTCATCGGAACCGTTTCTGGATCCTGAGCGTCTTCAGCGCTTCATTGACCAGCACCGGTTCGTGCGCAATCCTGATCATATATACGCACGAGAGGAGCAGGTAGGCAACCGCGCCGGCCAGGATTTGTATCAGCAGGGTCGGCACGACGCTCAGGCCCAGTGACTTGACCGCGACAACCAGGAAATACATGACGCCGCCGACCAGGATGAAAGCCAGCCCGTCCCGCAGATATTTCCGGAGCGGAATATCCCTGCGGCACATTGCAAACTGCACCGCGGCCACGGCCAGCTCGGCGGCCAGAGTGCCGATGATCGCGCCGACGCCCGCCATGCGCGGAATCAGCAGGAGGTCCAGGATCAGGTTGACTGCCGCGCCGGCGGTCAGGGAGATCACATAGATCCGGTCCCGGCCCGTCGGGATGATAAACTGCGTCCTGAGCGCCCCCGCCCAGCCCCTGAACAGGATGGTCGGCGCCAGCAGCAGCACAAAGTATCCGCAGCGCTCAAAGCCTGCGCCGTAGAACCACGGTGTGAACACGTCCGAAACACCCGCAATGCCGAAAGCCATGGCTGACGCGAACAGCATGGCGAACATCATCACGCTGTTCATCAGTTCCTGCGCCCTGCCATGCTCCTGGTTCGCAACGCTGTTGGAGATACGCGGCATCACCACGTTGTCCAGCGCCAGGATCAGCAGGGTCGGGATCGTGACGATCTGTTCGGCGTTTGAGTAAAACGCCACCTCCTCGTTGGTGCTCATGGAGCCCAGCAGCAGCTTGTCCATGATGTTGTAGAGGCTGACCGCGACCACCGGCCAGAACAGCGTCAGGTTAGGGAGGATATGCTGCCGGATCCCCTGCAGGGTCGGCCGGACAAAATGCGTGTGCCGCAGGACGTACGGCCAGATCGCCATCGCGGACAGCAGGTAGCTGACGGACTGGATCAGCGTGTAGATCCAGATATCGGAGCGCTGGCGGACAAACACGAAGACCGCCGCCAGGATGCCCAGCCGGATCACAGTACTGCGAATGGTGGTCAGCTTGAACTGCTCCAGCCCGTAGCAGAACCAGTTGACATCAAACAGGGCGGACAGCACATAAAAGCCCTGCAGCAGGTAGATCAGCCGCTCGTCTCCGGTATACCGCAGGCAGAACAGCATATAGCCGGCAGTCATCAGCACCGAAAGGAACAGCTGGAAGGAATAGATTTCCCAGAAGGTCCTGTCCGTATTCTCCTGGTTGTCCCGGACCCGGGCGATCGCGCGGTTGCCGTAATTGTTGACGCCCAGCAGGGCGAACAGGAAAAAATAGTTCGCCAGCGAGTGGGTTTTTGCGTACACGCCCTGGTTGCCGGCACCCAGCACCCGCGCGATATACGGCGTGGTAATCAGCGGCAGCAGGATCGTCAGCACCTGGTAGCAGATATTATATACAAAATTAGCTTTCAGGTTCGCTTTGTTTTTCATGCGATCTGCGTCTCCCCGCACCCGTCCGGCTTACAATGCGCCTACTTTGTAGGGCAGCGTATTGCCCCAGTTTGTAAACATGTAGATCACCGCGTTATAGCTGATGCAGTACAAAACGGCGACGATCGTGTTCAGGGATATGTTTCCGCGAGGCATCGTGACCTTTTCGTACTTCGACAGAGCAACGTTTTCGATTTCATCCCTGGAGCAGAGGAAACTGAAGGCAGGGATCCACAGAAAGTCATAGTACAGGCTGATCCGATTGCCCATATAGGACTGGATCGCGATCACAAAGAAGGTAAAGATCATGACCGATACCAGCATGCTGTACTTGATGAACTGGATCGTCCTGTCCCCATACTTTTCATGGTCCTTCAGCATGAACGCAATGATCAGGAACCCGGCTACCCGGAGCGCCTCGTCAAAAATCGTCCGCGGGCGCATGACAAACCACTGCAGGTTTTCGCCGGTCTGGGTAGTGAATTTCTGTGCGTAGCCACCGAGCCGTTCAAAGAACGAAAGCTGCGTCAGCTGCATCGTCACCGATTTCCAGTTCATGACAGCATAGCCCAGCGCGATCAGCAGCAGGACCCTGACCACATTTTTGAGCGCCTTGTTCCTGATCCGGATGAAAAGATACACCGCCAGGAAAAGCACCGTCCCGTACTTGGCGCTGGAATGCAGAAAAAGTGCGCAAACATGCAGCAGGATCGCCCGGATCCACCGGTGTTCCCTGTAAAAGTGCACAGCCAGCAGCATGAACGCAGCCGCGGCGCAGTGCCTGGCAATGTTGAAGCTCGCCTGGTAAAACAGCATCATAAAGGCGAACATGGTCATCGAAACGGGCGACTTGTGCCGGTTCTGATAAGCCAGCACGGCGATCGGTCCCGTCGTCACCACCTGCATGAACAGCTGGAAAATCCAGTCCTTGCGCGTGATTTTCTGCAGCAGGAAGGACAGGTACAGGTAAAAGGGCTCCCGCAGCTCGTTGTCGGCGCTGAGCACCTGCGACCAGGTCTTGTACGGCAGGGACGGCCAGAAAAACTCCAGCAGGGTGCCCGGCGTGTCCGTGCCGACGGACTGGCCGCGGATACCCGCAAAGACGCACATCATCGACGCCCCGATGAATATGCAGATCCTGCAGGCCCTTTTATTGTCCACGCACAGGTCCGCGAACACAAAAGGGATCATGAACAGCACATAGATGCCGTAATAAAACAGCGCCTCCAGCACCGGATAGTTGTACTTCACTTTCAGTCTCCAAGATCGATGATGATCCGTCAGATAATCTGCCTGTACAGCGCCAGGACGTTGTTCACGGTCGACTGGATGGAAAACGTATCGCAGGCCTGGGCCTGGCCGGCTTCGGCGATGCGGCGGGCCTCCTCCCGGTGGTCCATCACCCACAGCAGCTTATCGGCCAGGTCCCCGCTGTCATTGACCCGGAACAGCAGGCCGTCCTGCCCGTCGTGGATCAGCTCCCGCGTGCCGCCGGCGTCCGAGCCGACGACGATCAGCCCCGCCATTTTGTATTCGATGGTCACCCGGCCGAAGGCCTCCCGGTTGGACGCCATGACGCCCGCATCGCAGTCCCGGAGGGCTTCTGTGACATCGTTCGCGAAGGGCAGGATCTCCACCTGCTCCGACAGGCCCTTGTCCCGGACATAGGCTTTGATCATCTTCTCAAAATCCGTCGTATCGCGGTCGCCCACGATCTTCAGGCGGATATCGCGGCGTCCGGCGTTCACCAGCTGCTCCACCGCCCGGATGGCCACCATCTGGCCCTTCTGCTCCGACACCCGGCCAACCAGCGCACACCGCACGGCGGGGGATGTCCACTGGCCGCCGGCGGCCCGGCGGTAGATTTCCGGCTCCAGGCCGTTGTAGATCCGCGTGCATGTTGTGCCGAGCCGGCCTTCCCAATACCGCTTGATGTCATCCGAGATCGCGATGCGGTCGTTCGCAGCGCGCAGGTATTTCCTGAAGCGGCCCCAACCCCGGACATAGTAGCCATGATCGTCACCCAGGTACTCCCGGATATGCCAGACATACGGGATGCCGCAGGCCTTCGCGGCGGCCGCCCACTCCATGCAGGAAAACAGGCTGTTGATGTGGACGAGTTCGATCCGGTGCTCCCGCAGGAACGCCTTCATCTTCTGCCGCTGCAGGGCGTTGTACAGGCGCTTGACCGGATACATCAGCACGGACCTGACCCGGTTCCGGCCCCGCGGGTTCGTGAACAGCTTGGCCGGGATGACGGCAACGGTATAGCCGTTCTTCCGCGCGTTTTCCACCTGGACCGTCTGCCGGTGCGACACAAAAAAGGGCTGTACGCCCTGCTGGCTCAGGCCCATCATCAGGCTCGCCTGGGACCGGGCGCCGCCCGTCAGCGAGGTGCTGTCATCCGATACGAAGCACACCCTGATCTGTTTTTCACCGCCCATTCCGCGCCCTCACTTCCGGCTGAGACAGGCCATGAACGCCTGCTTGTTTTCCAGCGCCGTCGTCGTCGGCCGGCCCAGGTCCTCCCGGGCGCCGATCGCGCACTTGACCTCGATCAGGGTCAGCTCACGTCCCTCCCTGGCCCGCGCCAGCGCCGCATCCAGCGCCTCATAGGTCTCCACGCGTTCGGCCCGGGGATAGCCGCAGGCTTTCGCGACGCCCACCAGGTCGATGCTGCCGGCCACGGTCGGCATGCCGCCCACGGTTTCGTGCGCGCCGTTGTTGATGACCACATGGACCAGGTTGTCCGGGCGGTTGGCTCCGATCACCGCCATCGCGCCCATGTGCATCAGGGCGGCGCCGTCGCCGTCCACGCACCAGATCCGCTGCCCCGGCTTGTTCAGCGCGATGCCCAGGGCGATGGAGCTGCTGTGCCCCATGGACCCGACGGTCAGGAAGTCGTACTGGTGGCCCTGGCCGCTGGCTGCGCGGATCTCGAACAGCTCCCGGCTGGCCTTGCCGGTGGTGCTCACGATGGGGTCTTCCCCGCTGGCGGCCACGATGTGGCGGATGATCTCCTCGCGCTTCATCGTATAGCCGTTCTGGTAGCGGACCTTCTGTCCGTATTCGAGGGCGCCCTTCCGGATGACGAACGCCACGTCCCTGCCGGCGGCCAGGACCGGCCGGAAGCGGTCCATCGCTTCCGTCACTTCCGCGTCGGTCGTGTCCCTGCCGATGATAAAGGTCGAAATGCCCATGTCCTCCAGCAGGCGGACCGTCACCTCGCCCTGGTAGATGTGCTGCGGCTCGTCGTGCACGCCCGGCTCGCCGCGCCAGCCGACCACGAATACGGCCGGGATCGCGTAGACCTTGTCGTTCAGGAGGGACGCGACCGGATTGATGATGTTGCCCTCACCGCTGTTCTGCATGTACACCACGGGCACCCGGCCGGTGGCCAGGTGGTAGCCCGCCGCGAGCGCGGTGCAGTTGCCCTCGTTGGCCGCGATGATGTGGTGCCTGGGATCGATCCCCCAGGTGTTCATCAGGTAATCGCACAGCGGCCTCAGCTGGCTGTCCGGCACGCCCGTATAGAAATCCGCGCCGATGATCGCGGTCAGTGTTTCAACCTTCATGTGAGCTCCCCCGGTCCGTTACTTCGCCAGCTGCGGCGTGATGATCCGATCGATGATGAATCCGACGACGGACTCAATCTCGTCAAAGGCGACACGCTTGGGCAGCTCCACGCCGAACGCCTTCCGGGCCTTTTCGATCAGGGCATCGGTATAGAAGAGGCAGCCGTCCCGCACATCCTCGATGCCGTCCAGCGCCATGGAAGCGCGGTTGGCGGCGTTCATTTCCGCGTAGCTGAAGACCGACTCGTCGATCCAGGCGTCCAGGCCGCCGTCCCGGTACCCGACGCGCACGGGATACCCGCCAATCTCGCCGAACGCGCCCGGCGAGAAGACCAGCTGCGTATCCCCGGTGCGGACCGCGCTCACGACCGCGTCGATGATCTGGTAGTTGCTGGACGCGTTCATCATGTTGCGCTGCTGGTCCACCGGCATGGCGATGCTGCACCGGCGGTACAGCTCCTTTTGATCAAGGGCCTGCTCCTCTCCCCTGTAATACACCTTCAGGGGCAGCCGCACGCCTTCGGTATGGCCTTCCTTGCTGATGCAGACGTCATGAAAATGCCCGGCGGCGAACATGACGCCGATGTTCCAGAAATCCGGGACCCCCAGCATGTCCGCGGCGGCGAACCGGATGCGCGGCACCAGGTGGTTCAGGTTTCCGCTCCCGAAGTCCGGCCAGGCCTTGCCCGCGCTCTTCAGCCACGGGATGACCGCGTCGGAATAGGAGGTATTGATCACGACGGCTTCCGTGTCCGCCCGGTCGCAGGCCTCCATGATGTTCTTCGTAAAGCGGATGGACAGCGGCGACCAGATGCCGTAGGCCCGGACGTTGCTCCAGCTGATGGAGCCGTACTTGAGGCCCGGATAGGCCCGGCTGGAATTCACGATGAAATCCGGCCGGTGCTTCGCGACCGCCGCCTCGATGGCCGTCACGTCGTTCAGATCCACATCCGCTTCGATGTCCACCCGGGTCCGGTTCAGGCCGCGGATGAGGGCAGCGACGCGGACGATGTTCACGTTCTTTTCCATTTTGGCATAGTCGCGCCCGACGACCACGACGCTGAGCGCCTCGTCCCGGCGGCTGACCAGGTAGTCCAGCAGGTAGGTGCCCACGCTGCCCAGGCCGATGATCATCACCTTGTACTGCCCGCCGCGCACATGCTGTTCCACCGCTTCCAGCCGCTGCCGCAATGTCTTCATCGTTCATCCCTCCAGAATTCGCAGATCGCGTCGTAATCGGCGCGGGTATTGCAGTTCGTCCAGCGCTTCAGGCCCACCACATGGATGCTGTCCTGCGGCACGCTGTCGATGTACCGCTGGATGATCGCCAGGTTGGTGCCGGCCCTGTCATCGGCCAGGAAGGCCTCGTTCGCCCGGCCCAGCGCCGTTGCGTCGGCAAACTTCCAGGCCTGGCCTGAGTTGTAGATGCAGGAAAACGGCTCGCTGATCGTCAGCAGGCCGTGGCTCGAATTGAAAGCGTACCGGTACCGGCCCGCACCGTCGCGGTACAGGACGACGGCTTTGTTCGCAAAGATCGGCTCCGGATTGCGGGTCAGCACATTGCCCGGGGTCTCCGTCACCTGCCGGAAGGAATCGTCGTCGATGTCCAGGTCGCCCTCCACGAACAGCACCTCACCCGCGCCCTGGGCAAGCGCCTCCCGGATGCCCAGATACAGGCTGTAGCCGGAGGAAAGGTCCGCGTAGTGGGTGTTTTCCACCAGCGTGACCGGCGGCAGGAGGCTCCGGTCCAGCTTCTCCACGAACCGCCGGAGGGCTTCGAACTGATAGCCGCCCACCACGATGATCCGGTCCATGCCCGCGCATTTCCGCAGCAGCTGGTACAATAGCGTCTCCCGCGCAGTCGTCCGGGTGTAGATGGCCTTCAGCACCCGCTCCGCCTCGGGGACGCCTTCGTTAAAGCGGCTGGATACCCCCGCGACGGTGATGATGGCGGCCCTGGCCGCGGCGCTCATGCCCTGTCCTCCGCCAGGTAGTTCCGGATGCATTCATCCAGCCCCCTGGCCAGGTCGACCTTCGGCGTCCAGCTGGTGCGGGAGCGGATCTTGTCGGTGTTCAGCAGCCGCCGCTCGGGATCGGACGCGCGGTAGCCGCTGAACTCGATCACCGGGTTCTCAATGCCCATCTTTTCAGCGCACAGCCGGGCCAGGTCAATGATGGAGATCTCCTCGTCCGTCGCCACGTTGTAGATCGTGCCGTCCAGGGCGCTGTCGGTATGCGCCAGCGCCAGCACCGCGCTGCAGCTGTCATAGTTGTTGAGGAAGGTCCGCCGGTTGACCCGGCTGTTTTCCAGCAGCACCACCTTGCCCGTGTGCTTGAAGCTGTCGATGATGAACGGGATGATGTGCTTGGGGAACCGCTCGTCCCGGCTGTACACGTTCGCGAAGCGGATGGAGCAGCCCAGGATTTTGCCGGTGTCCACCGCGTCCTTCATGAAGAACTCCGTCAGCAGCTTGCCGGTGGCGTAGCTGGTCCGCTGGCTGTGCTCCGCGTCCGCCATGGTGATGAAATCGCTCTCCTTCACCCCGCCGTGCTCGTTCCAGGAATTCATCGAATACACCTCGGAGGTCGAGCAGTTGATGTATTTCCGCGCTCCCACCCGGATGGCCTGCTCCAGGAAGGCGTTCATGCCGGCCACGTTGGTCTGGTAGGTCTCGTAGACATGGTAGAAGTGCTCGGTATGCACCACGGCCGCGCAGTTGATGTAGACCGTCTCGTCATACGCCGGCTTCAGGGCCGAGGCGCGCGCTTCGATCGCCGCCATCTGCGCCGCGTCGTTCAGGTCGTACTCGAAAAACTCAAAGCGCTCGTCCCCCAGCCGGTCCTTCACCGTGCTGATGGACGAGGCGTAGAAATTGTCAAACCCGACCACCCGGTCCTGCGCGCCGTCCGTCAGGATCTGGCGCACCAGCTCGTTGCCGGTCATGCCCGTGACGCCGCTGATCACATAAAGCCTTTTCATATCCCGTCTCCTTTATACCCCGTACTCAAGCCGTGCCCGGTAAAAATCATCCTTGCTGCCGTCAAACAGCGCCATGGCCGCCTGCCGGTCGTAGTCGACCGCCCGCAGGCTGACCGCCATGGTGCCGGTGTCCAGCAGGGCGTACTGCGCCGCGGGATTGTGGTTTCTCGGCTGACCCACGGACCCCGGGTTGATGAACAGCACCGCGTGCTGGTTGCGCCGCCGCGCGTCCTCGCAGGCATAGAAATGCGTAAACATGTGCGCGTAATGCGAGTGGCCGGACAGCACCACGTCGAAGTCTCGGTAATCGCCCCGCAGGTTGTCCGGGGCGATCGCCTTCCAGTATGCGTCCTCCAGGGATCCGTGCACCGCCAGGAATCTCCTGCCCGCCCGCTCAAAGCGCTGGCAGCCGCTGTGGTCCAGCCGGCTGTCCAGGTATGCGCGGGTGGCAGGCGTCAGCTGCGACGCCGTATGCCGCGCGCTGTCCACGCCGCGCTGGCTCGAAAAGCGGGTGAAGTCCCCCAGGCAGACGGCGCGCTCATGGTTGCCCCAGATGGCTGAGATCACCCGGTCCTGCAGGGTGTCACGGACGCAGGATACCACCTCGTTGGACTGCATGCCATAGTCGATCAGGTCGCCCAGCAGCACCACGCCCTCCACGGGGTAGCGCTTCATGTCCTCGATCACCCGCGTGAGCGCCGGCAGGTTGCCGTGGATGTCCGCAAGAATCGCCAGCATAGCCTTCCCCCGTTACAGTTCGTCAATCAGCGTGATGATCTGCTTGATCGGCATCAGCTCGCTGTCGATCTCCTTCGCGCGGTGATGCTTCAGGATGCTCCTGGCCGCGTTTTCCATGGCCGGGAATGCGGCCCTGAGCAGCTGGTTGGCATAGATGCAGATATTGACCCCGTGCGCGGCCAGCTCTTCCTCGGTGATGATGTTGAAGGAGCTCGGCACCACCACGAGGGGGGTGTGCGGATCCTCCGCGCGGAAGCGGTCGCAGAATGCCAGGATCTCGTCCGGCTCCTTCCGCCGGCTGTGGATCATGATGCCGTCCGCGCCGGCCTTCACGAAGGCCCGTGCCCGCTCCAGCGCGTCCTCCATGCCCCGCTCGAGGATCAGGCTTTCGATGCGCGCGATGATCATGAAATCGTCCGAGAGCTGGGCCTTCTTGCCCATGCGGATCTTTTCGCTGAACTCCTCAATGCCCGCCTGGGTCTGCTGGACCTCCGTGCCGAACAGGCTGTTCTTCTTGAGGCCCTTCTTGTCCTCAATGATGACGGCGCTGACGCCCATCCGTTCCAGGCTGCGCACGGTGTAGACGAAGTGCTCCGCCAGGCCGCCGGTATCGCCGTCGAAGATGATCGGCTTCGTGGTGACCTCCATCACGTCCTCAATGGTGCGGAAGCGGCTGGTCATGTCCACCAGCTCAATGTCGGGCTTGCCCTTCTCCGTGCTGTCGCACAGGGAGGAGATCCACATCGCGTCGAACTGGTCGATCGATTCCCCGTCCACCACGACCGTCTTTTCCGCGATCAGGCCGGTCAGGCCGCTGTGCACCTCGATGGTTTTGACGATCGGCACCATGTTCAGCAGCCGGCGCAGGCGGCCCCGCCGCAGCTCCGGCATGGCCAGCTTGGCGGTCATCTGCTGGTCGGTCCGCTGGATCCGTTCGTTGTAGGTGTACGGGATCTCCACCAGCTGGCCGCCGTAGCGGCCGATCAGGCCCAGGATGTTGGCGCGGATGGCCTGCATGGACGGCTCGGACCAGTTGTCTCCGTGGACGATGTAATCCGGCTTCAGCGTCTCAAAGACCTCGTCGTACATGATTTCGTGCTGCACGATCACATGCGCGACGCCCGGGATGCCCCTGACCAGCTCGATCCGCTCCTCCAGGCTGATGGTCGGAAAACGGTTGTAGCGGATGCTGGCCGCGTCCGCCAGGACGCCCACCGTCACCTCGCCCAGCTTCTCCGCCTCGCGGATGATATTCAGGTGACCGTCGTGGATCACATCCGTGCAAAAGCAGGTATAGACCTTCTTCATTATTCTCTCATCCTCCGGACGTCTGCCGTCCTGTCACTCATCCCCGAACACGACTTCCCACTGCCGCTGGTGGTTGACGATCTCCGACGGCTTGGGCACTTCCATGTACCGCTCGCCGTACAGGTTCCGCAGGTACCGGTCATAGCCGGCGGGCACCGCGAACTCCCGGCCGCGGAACGGCATCCACGCCTGGCTGCTCATGCACTCCCGGGGAATGATCTCCCGGTCCCCGTAGTGCGCGGGCAGGCTGCAGGCCACGTCGGCGCTCGTCTCAAAATCGAACCTGCGGACATACTCGTTCATCCTGTTGGCGAAATACCGGGCGCCGAACAGCCCGGCCACCGGTTTTGCGCACCGGCGGATCAGTTTCGTCTTCGTATTGTAGTGTTTGCGCTTCGCTTCCGTGCACATCTCGTTCAGGAACTGCACGTGCAGGAAAAACCGCTTGCGGCCCAGGTCGCTTGCCGGGATGCCGTCGATCGGGAAGATATCCACATACACGCCGATATCCGGATCGTAGATCGTCTGGTGGATGATGCGCGAATGCGTGAACCAGACCCGGGCGTACGGCAGGTTCCAGGCGGGATCAAGGGACAGCGCGCACAGCCGGTAATCCTGCGAGCAGCTGCCGTTGAACAGGGACACGAACCGCTCGTAATCCTGCCGGGGCATCATGACGTCGCCGTCGTCGTCCCAGGGAATGAACCCGTGGTGCCGCACCGCGCCCAGGCAGGTGCCGCCGGACAGGTAGTACCGGATATTGTTTTTCCGGCAGACATCGTCGATTTCGCACAGGATGCCGTAGATGATCTCCTGCATTCTGACGACGGTTTCGTCGATCGGGTATGTCTCACTCATGCGGTCAGCCTTCCGTTTCCACAAAATTGCACGGGATATGCGCCACGCGCTCCGATTCCGGGGGCAGCTGCATATAATCGCCGTAGGTCTTTGACAGGTGCTTGTGCATATCCTTCGGCCCCAGCAGCTTCAGCCCCTCAAAGTCGGCCTCCGCCGGCGGGTAGTAATCCGCATACTCCGAAAAGGACGCCTCGATGTCCCGCATGAGCCACGAATCGTAGCAGACAATGTACTTTCCGGACCCGCCGCTGACCATCCTGCTGTACCGACGCCAGTAGTCCGCCGGCTTCCGGAGGCTCAGGACCGTGTGCAGCGCGTTCTTGGCGACGGACTTCAGCCGCTCGGTGAGCGGATCGTCCGCAACCACATGGGTCCTGTACTTGGAATAATAATACTCATAGTGCAGCCGCATCGCCTTTTTGGCCATCTTTTTTGCCTGTTCCGGCGAATCCACGCGGTCGTACAGGAAGATGTCCAGCCACACGGGCGTCCGGGGCTGTCCTTCCACGTAGGTGTACCGGAGCCATGTCTCCGTCTCGAGGATCGTGCCGGACCGGTACAGGCGCGGGAAGATCTTGTCGTGGTAAAAACAGTCCGTGCCGCCGTCCTCCAGGGTCAGGCCGTTCCATTCCGCGGCCGGGACCTGCCGGAGCCTTTCATAATCCGAGCGAAGCATGCCCACGTCGAGGTCATCGTCCCAGGGAATGAAGCCCTTATGGCGCTGCGCGCCCAGCGCGGTGCCCCACATGATGAAATAGGGGATGTCATGCGCCCTGCAGACCTGGTCGAACTGTTTCAGCATGCCGGTCAGGACATGCTGAAGCCGGCGCAGCGGCTCCGTTTTCAACGCTTCCATGGAATGATGATCCAACCTTTCCGTTACATGGTTTCCCGCAGGATCCGGACGGTTTCCGCAAAGCCCCGCTCCGCGCCGAACAGCCCCTGCCAGCCCAGCGCCTCCAGCGCGTCGCTGTTCAGCGACGAGTTGCTCATCGGATTGAACGCCTTTCTTTCCTCCTCCGCCGGCAGCTCCAGCTTCAGCCGGACGCCGCCCGCCCGGGTGAGGAGCTCCGCCATCTGGCGGATCGTGATGATGGAAGCCGGGTTGGAGATGTTGTACGCCCCGGTGGACGCGCCCTTCAACAGCACCGTGAGCAGGGCGGACGCGCAGTCCAGGCAGTGGCAGTAGCTGCGCAGCTGGGCTCCATCACTCTTCATGACGATGTCCTCCCCCCGCGCTGCGGCATAGGCCCAGGCGGATGAGACCCGGTAATCATTGGGCGTCGCCGTCGGCCCGTAGATGTGGCCGGGGCGGACGATGGCGGTATCCACGCCGTACTCCGCCGCGTAGCTGGCGCACAGCGTCTCCGCCGCGCGCTTGCTGACCGGGTAGGAGTTCCGGGGGTTCAGCAGGTCGATATAGCCGTACTGGCCTTCACGGTAGGGCAGGGCGTCGTCCTTTTTCCCGTAGACCTCGGAGCTGGAGACGTACAGCACCCGCGCCGTCCCATGGGTCCGGGCGTGCTCCAGCAGGCGCCGCAGGCCGACGAAGTTGCTCAGCATCGTCTCCACCGGCTCCTGCATGATGGTCTTCGGCGTCGCGTTGCTCGCGCCGTGGATGATGTAATCGCAGCTGTCCGGCAGCGGACCGTCCGGACGGGTCGCGTCATACGGCACAAAGGTGACGTCGTCCCGCGCCCCGAAACGGGCCAGGACCTTCTCCGCGCTCCGCCCGGCCGCGAGGATCCGGATGCCCGTGCCCTGCGTGTCGTTGCAGCGGATCAGCAGGTCCGCCGCCGCCGAGCAGATCAGGCCCGTAGCGCCCGTGATCAGGACGGACTTCCCCGCGAGGTCCCGGATGCCGGGAAAGCGGTCCAGCACCTCGTCGAGCTCAGAGATCCACAGCTTGCTGTCGTAAATCCGCATATCCTCAGTCCTTCAGCCAGTCGGAGCGCTTGGCCGCCAGCAGCGCCTTGAAAATGTCGATGTCCTCCACGGTGGTCAGCTTGATGTTTTTTTCCGACCCGGCGGAGAAATAGACCTGCTCGCCCATTTCGATCTTCAGCGTGCAGGAAGCGATGGAATTGGTGATCCCGGCCGCCAGGGCGCGGCGGTGCAGGTCGCAGATCTCCCCCAGGCGGAATGCCTGCGGCGTCTGGGTGCGCTTGAGCCGGTCGCGCGGGTAGCTGCCGGTCGATACGGCGCCGTCCTCGGTCTGCAGCATCGCCTCCGCACAGGGGATCACGGCGATCGCGTTGCCGAATTCCCGCGCCACGCGGATGTTGTCGGAGATGATCTCCGCGGATACCATGGGCCGGATGGCGTCATGCACCAGCACGATGTCGTCCGGGGCAAAATGCTTTTCCAGCTCGAACAGCCCGTTGCGGATGGAATCCTGGCCGTTCCTGCCGCCGCACACCACGTATTGGAGCTTGGCGATGTTGAACTGCCGGGCATAGGCCCACAGCACCTGCTCCCAGCCTTCGATGCAGACCACGGCGATGGCGTCGATTTCCGGATGGTGCTCAAACGCCTCCAGCGTGTATACGATCACCGGCCGCTCATTGACCGTGATGAACTGCTTGGGAATATCCTGGTGCATGCGGTTGCCGGAACCGCCCGCGATAATCAGACCGATATTGGCCAATATTGCCGCCTCCCTTGCCGGTTATTTCAGCCAGCTTTCCTTCTTGGTATGTAGCAGCGCTTCAAAGATCAGCATGTCGTCCACCGTCGTGATTTTCAGGTTGGTTTCCGACCCCTTGGAGAAATAGACCGTCTCCCCCAGCTGCTGCATCAGCGTGCAGGTCGCAGCCGTGCCGGTGATGTGCCGGCGCTCCGCCTCCTCATGCGCCCACAGCAGCTTGCCCAGCGTATAGGTGTGGGGCGTCTGGGTCCGGAAGAGCAGTTCGCGGTCGATGGAGATCGTGGAGGATTCCCCGTTGTCGCTGCTGCGGAAAACCGCCTCGACGCAGGGGATGGCCGTCACGGCGGACCCGTGCCGGTGGAAGACGGCGATCGAGTCCGAGATGATTTCGCTGGACACCAGGCAGCGGTTGCCGTCATGGATCATCACGATGTCCTCCGGGGACAGCTCCCTGCCGAGGGTCAGCAGGCCCTGGCGGATGGATTCCTGGCCGGTGGCGCCGCCCGGAACGATCCAGCGCAGCTTGGTGATGTTGTACTGGTTGGCGTACGCCTTCAGCACGCTGGTCCATTCCGGCAGCGTCACCACGATGATCGCGTCGATGGCCGGGTGGTTCTGGAAGGCTTCCATGGTGTATATGATCAGCGGCTTGTTGTTGACCGGCATGAACTGCTTTGGAATGTCCTGTCCCATCCGGGTGCCGGTGCCGGCGGCTGTGAGTAACGCGGCGATCATGCCTTTGCTCCCTCCTCCGTGTGTTTCCTGTAGGCCCTGAACGTGTGGTGCGATACCCTTTTGTGCTCGGGCGGCAGCGTCATGTAGTCCCCGAACAGGCTGCCGAGGTAGGTATCGTAATCCTGCATGATTTTGACGGTATGCCCTTCAAACTGCGTGTCCCGGAGCTCGCTGAACACCTTCCGGGGCATGATCTCGCGGGTCCGGTACACCCCGCAGACGCTCGCGGCGTACTCGCTCGTCTCAAAGGGATGGCTGCGGTTGACGCGGTCCACCTTTTTCAGCAGCCTGACCGGATCAACGAACCGGCTGATGACAAACATCATGAAGCGGATCGGCTCCATCCAGAGGCCGTGCGTTTTGCTGCGGGCGTACTTCTTCCAGGCGACGGCGTTGAGCAGCTCCCGGTCCCAGGCGGTTTTCCGGAAGATGCGGAGCGCTTCCTCCCGGCTGGCGCCCATGCCCTCGACCGGGAAAATGTCCATGCTGATGCCGAATTCAAAAGCAAAATCCGCGACGCTGTCCTCAACCACCGTATCGCGGTCCCACAGCCGGGCAAACAGGCCGTGATAGCCCTGCACCGTCTCGTAGTGCACAAACCCGAAGGGGATCTGTTCCGTCTTGCAGTACGCGGTAAACTGATCATAGTCCGGCCGCGGCATGACCACGTCCACGTCGTCGTCCCAGGGGATAAAGCCCTGGTGCCGGACCGCGCCGATCAGCGAGCCGCCGCTCAGCGAATAGCGCCACCCGTGCCGGGCGCAGATCTCATGGAACTTCAGCAGCAGCTGCAGTTCGGTCTCCTGAATTTCCCGCAGGGATAACTCGTCCATCCTGGCCTCCGATGTCATTGACAGTACGTTGAATCATAAAGCGTATGCTTCCGTCCCGAAGCGGTCGGCAGCGCCGGCCTCCTGGCAAACGCCGGTCCGCCCGGCCGTTCCCCTGTCTTTGATACGGTCCCGGAGCCCCTCCTGGCGACTGGAAGGGGAAAAAAAGGATTGAACCGTGACGGGAAATGCCCGGATGCGGCATGCGGCGTGATCACGCCGCACTCCCCCGGCCGTCCTCCTGCATCACATCCCGCTCGCCATAGAGCCGAACGTACTCCATCGGGTATTTCCGCCGGCGGACGCCCAGCATGTTCAGCAGGATGGCCCACAGGGTCCGGAAGATCAGCGCCACGTCATACCCCAGGTGCCAGTGGCGGAGGTAATACAGGTCCAGGGCCAGCTTGATGTGCAAAAGCCGGGTGACATAGATCTCGTGGGCGTCATCACCGGTCAGGTATTTTTCACCGTGGGTATAATTGTAAATACTGCCCGGGCATGCCAGGCCTGGCAGCACGGACAGCGTCTCCTTTTCCTCTTCGCTATAATCGTTTTCCACGATGTCGATATCCTCCGGCCGGGGGCCGATGACCGACATGGTGCCGTTCAGGATATTGAACAGCTGGGGCAGCTCATCCACCTTGACGGCCCGGAGGATGCTGCCCCACCGGAACACCCGCGCGTCTCCCAGGCCGGTGATGGCGCTTCCGGGCTCGGCACTGATGCGCATCGTCCGGAACTTGTACACCGTCAGCGGCTGCATGCCGCGGCCCATGCGGCGGGCTTTATACAGCACCGGCCCCCTGCTGGTCAGCTTGATGCCCAGCGCCGCGATCAGCATCACGGGGCTCAGGACGATCAGCGCGATCAGCGCCAGGAGCCGGTCGATGATATTCTTGAAGATTCGCTGTCCCTTTTTCAACGCAAGACCCTTCTTATCGTCATAAGTGCTTCCGCCGCCTGCATGCAGCACTGGTTGCCCCAGAAGTACGCCTGGTTTCTGAGCGCCTGCGATGACCGGGGGTGCGGATAGTCCCGCACTTCGCTGGCATAGCATTCGAACGCGCGGATTTTTTCTTCCAGCACGTCGGTGATGTCCACCCACGTATCGGGGATGAAGCTCCTCGGGAAGCCCCACTCGGTGCTGCTGACCGTGTAGAACGTGTAAAACGCCTCAATCCAGGGATCGAGCGGCCGGAAGGCGACCGACGCCGCTTCAAACAGGATCTTGTGGTCCCGGTTGACATCCGCCGCCGACTGGCAGTAGATCACCTGGGGCCGGAACGCCTCGGAGATCTTCTCCAGCGGCGTGATGAGCTCCGTCAGGGAGAAGGTATCCAGCTTCTGGTCCGGATAGTCCAGGCGGTACACCTGTTCGATGCCCAGGATGGCCGCGGCCTCCTGCGTGGCGCTGTGCTGGCCCACGTCCCGGGCGTACCGGAGCGATTCGCCCTCGCACATGATGACCGCCCTTACGGTATCCCCCTGCCGGACATGCCTGAGGACCGTGCCGCCGATCCCCAGCAGCTCGTCGTCCGGATGCGCCGCTACCACCAGTACCCGTTTATTCATCGGCAAACCGTCCCTCCAGCGCCAGGCCGTTGAGCGCCTGCCCGGTATAGCGCCGCCCGTCCTCCGCCTGCATTTCCGTCACCAGGATCAGGCCGTCGCCCGCCGCGACCAGGTAGCCGCTGGCGTTCTCGCCAAAGCCGTACGCCCGGCCCACGATCGTCCCCGGCGCCCGGTCCGTGCCGACCGGCAGCAGCGCCGCCTTCCAGATCAGCCACTTCTGTCCGTTCAGGTACGTAAACGCGCCCGGGTACGGATCCGTCAGGGCGCGGATAAAGTTGTAGACCGCACCGGCCGGCTGCCGCCAGTCCATCAGCCCGTCCTTCGGCCTGCGCCTGGGCAGGATCGGCTCGTCCGACCGGTTCTCGATGGGGCTTTCCGGCCGGACGCCCCGGTCGAGCTGCCGGAGGAGATCCACCAGCATTTCAGCGTTGGTCGCGGCCACTTTTTCATACAGGGTGCCGCAGGTATCGTACATGGTGATGTCAAAGGCCTTCTGGTCGATGATCTTGCCGGAATCCACCTCCGGGTCAAGCCACATCATCGTGTTGCCCGTGACCGTCTCGCCATGGATCACCGCCCAGTTGATCGGCGCGCTGCCCTTGTTATGGGGCAGCAGCGCGGCATGCGTGCCTACGGTGCCGATCGTCGGGATCTTCAGCAGCCTTTCCGGCAGGATCTCCGACCAGCCCAGCACGACCAGCAGGTCCGGCGCCATCGACAGGACCAGGCTGTACGCTTCGTCGCCCTTGATGGTATCCACGGTATGGTACGGCACCCCGTATTCCCGGCAGCACTGCTCATAGGCCCTGCTGCCCGCTGAACGCTTCGCGAACGCCTCGTCGCTCAGGGTGATAAAGCCGCTGACCGGATATCCCGCCCGCAGGACGGCTGAAAACGCCTGCAGGCCTTCCTCATGAAACCCGACCCATGCGATTCTGATCATCGTTCCCGTTCCCTTTTACAGATCCTTTTCCATGCACAGCAGGACGAAGTGCTTGCTGGGCCGCTTGTACAGCGTCCTGAAGCCGAGCTTTTCCAGGAAGTGGACGGCGTTGCTTTCAGAATAGACGGTGCAGCGCATGCAGTCACAGCCGTCCTGGCGCGCGACGCCCTCAATGCTCTCCATCACCTTGGTGCCGACGCCGTGCCGCCACAGGGGCGGGATGACGCCGAGGCGCTGGATGTACATGGCCTTCCTGTCCATATCGAAGTAAATGGAAGGCTGCTCGGAAATGTTGAAGGTCGCGATGGTGTCTCCGTGCTCGTCCTGCACCAGGAAGACCGCCTTGGTCAGGGCCTCGTCCACCAGCACGCTCATGTTAAGCGGCGTCGCCCAGTGCAGCTGGTTGTAGCGGATGAACATCTCCTCGCCGCACTCCTGGAGGATCGTCTGGACGGTCTTCAGGTCGTTTGCCTCGCTCTCGCGGACCCGCTTGAGCGTCAGCATCTCGGGCGCCCGCTGCGTATAGGTGCCGTCCAGGATGTTCCGCATCGTTTCCGCGACGTAATCGACCTCCTCCTCGGTCAGCATCGTGTGCAGCGGCAGGGTGATCTCGTTGCAGTACTGCGCGTAGGCGTTGGGATAGTCCTCGATGCGGAAACCCAGCGCCTTGTACGCCGTGTGCATGGGCAGCGGCTTGAAATGGACGTTCGTGGCGATGCCCGCCTCCGCCATTTTCACGATGATTTCGTTGCGCTGCTGCTCGTTGATGCCCGGGATGCGCATCAGGTACAGATGGCCGTTGCCCTTGTTCTTCTCCGCGAAATGGTAGAGCCGCTCGATGCCCAGCGGCAGCAGCACCCGGTCATACGCCGCAATCACGTTTTTCCGCTTTTCCATCAGGCCGTCGAAGCGCTTGAGCTGCATGATGCCCATCGCCGCGGCGATGTCCGTCATGTTGCATTTGTACGCGGGATACACGATATCGTATTCCCACGCGCCCAACTGCATCTTGGC
>CACXEB010000134.1 GCA_902766515.1 uncultured Eubacteriales bacterium | reverse complement strand
CCGCGAACGCCAGGCCGGGCAAAAGGCATACAAGCAACACGACAGCGATCATTCTCATTGATTTCATACGTTCTTACCTCTTACAAAACTCAGATTAAAATAGTGATAATAACCAATTCCGGCCAGTAATATCGCTGCCGATCCGGCCTCTTTTTTTGATTTCCCCGTTTCATACCGTTACTGTTCATGGGTGCCGGAAAGGAGAAAAAGGAAAGACGTGAAAGAGAAACGACAGGATAACCTCTGGCATCTATCCTCACAGCTAAACGACGTACCAAACTGTCCTCTGCGGCACGGAATCCCGGAGTCCGCCGGTTTATCCGGCGGATGGCGTAGCCACCCGTAGGGCGATGGGACGGGAGTGCCGCAGAGGACGTGACGAGGGGAGCCACGAGGGGGCACACCCTCGCGTACAATCCGCAGCAGCGGCATGTACGGTGCGAGGACGGATTCGCGAAGCGAATCCTACCTTTCGGCGTTTCCGCCCGGGAGCCCCAACGGGGCGACAGGAAACGCCGTGAGGGGGGTCCCGAAGGGGGGATGCCAATCCCCCCTTCGGTCACTGTTCACCCCGTGAACAGTGACGAAAGAGTGTTACAAACACATATTCACGCCTTGCATGTGATCTAAAAGTGCGGTATAATAGCACCATTCTTTGCGGTGAAGGAGGTATTCATGCAGCGACACACCGTCATGCCGGGCGAAAAAAGATCCCGAAAAGGCATGATTATCCTGTTGATTGCCGCGCTTTTGCTGATCCTGGGGATTGTGTATCTGACCGGGGGCTTCAATCGCGTGGTGCGCGGCGTGCGGGCGGTCCGCCTGCGCTGCGTGGCGTCACAGGATATCAAGCCTTTTGGGGATGCTTTGCTGTATTACGACGGCGATTCGCTGATCTGCCTGAGCTCGAACGGCAATGAGCGCTGGAACTATATGGTGGGCAGCGGCGCTTCTTTTGACGCCGGCAAAAACTACGTCGCCGTCTGGCGCGGCTCCCAGCTTTCGATCCTGAACAGGAACGGGCGCTCGACCTACGACAACAATATCGGTGAAACGATCCAGTTCGCGCGGGCGGGGGAAAAGTACATCGCCGTTGTGCATGGCGACGATGCCACCAGCGAGGGCGCTACGACGGTCACGTTCTACAATCCGGACGGCGAGCGGCAGGATACCGAAACGAGCGCGTACGCGGATATGCTGGTGCTGGACGTCGGTTTTTTTGCGGACGGCGACTACGCGTGGACGACGGCGATGGACCTGTACGGCACGGTGCCTTCAACGACCCTCAATACCTATCGCGTCAACTCCATGACTACCGGCAGCGCCGACCTCGGGGACACGATCACGTACCAGGTCATCTATGCCGGCAGCACCCTGAACGTGGTCAGCACACGGCAGCTCCGCCGGTATGATTACAATGGCGCGCTGGACAATACCCAGACGGTGCTGGTCTACGGCTGGAAACTGATTGATTCGCTGGTGGCCGATAACCGGGCGATGATGCTCTTCGCCCCGACCAGGCAGATCAACGACCTGGTCAATATCACCGAGCTGCGCTGCCTGTATGACAAACAGGATAAACGCCTGACGCTTCCCGATGAATGCGTCGGCGCCGGCATCTACGGCCGGCGGATCTACGCGTTTTCAGGCGACAGCATCTACCGGGCGGACCTGAACGCCAGCCGCTTCAGCGCGATTTCCATACCGCTGTCCGGTTCCGTCACGGGATACCTGGGGATGCTGACGGACGGGACGGCGCTGCTGGTCAGCGGGGTCGATGTATACGCGGTATCGGTGCCATGACCGGCCGGCTGGGCCTGTACCTGCACATCCCTTTCTGCAGGTCGAAATGCCGGTATTGCGATTTTCCCTCCTTCGCCGGGATGGACCGGTGGCAGCCGAAGATCATTGACAAAATGACCGAGGAGCTGCGTGTTCGGCGCGGCCAGCTGGGAGACCGTGTCCCGACGACCGTCTATGTGGGCGGCGGGACGCCCAGCGTCCTCCGGCCGGAGCTCATGGAAAAGCTCCTGTACGCGGCCCATGAATGCTTCCCCTGGTCTGACCAGGCGGAGTTTACCATGGAGATGAATCCGGGCACCGTAAACTGCGACTTTATCCGCACGGCCCGGCGGTTCGGCCTGAACCGGGTCTCGCTCGGCGCCCAGAGCGCCAATGACCGGTTGCTGGAGCAGCTCGGACGGATCCATACCGCTGACGAGATCCGGGCCGCTGTCCGTATGCTGCGGGAAGAGGGCGTCTTCAACCTGAACCTGGACATGATGATCGGCCTGCCGGACCAGGCGATGGACGATGTCCGCGATACAGTGAAGGCGTTTGTCGCGCTGGCGCCGACGCACATTTCGTGCTACAGCCTGATCGTGGAGGAAGGCACGCCAATGTACGACGCGGTGCAGCACGGGCAGGTCTCCCTTCCGGAGGAGACGCTCGAAAGGGAGATGTACGAGGAAGCGCGGCAGATGCTGGAGCAGGCCGGTTATCACCAGTACGAGATCAGCAATTTCGCCCGCGACGGCTATCGCTGCCGGCACAACGTGGACTGCTGGAACTGTGAGGAATACCTGGGCGTCGGCGTCTCAGCGGCCAGCCTGATCGGGAATACGCGGTTCCGCAATCCGCCGACGCTGTCCGGTTACCTGCAGGATCACGCTCCGGAAACGATTGAGCTCACAGAAGAGGACAAGCGCTTTGAATCCGTCATGCTGGGGCTCAGGCTGACGGACGGACTGCGGGCGGATGACTTTCAGCAAAGGCACCATATCGGCCTTGAGGATGCTTATGGAGCGGTCATACGCCGCATGACGGATGCCGGGCTGCTCGAATGGCGCGGCGGGGCTCTGCGCTGCACCCGGAAAGGGCTGGATGTGCAGAACGAGATCCTGACAGAGTTTTTATGAAGGGTTTTGAGGAGTAGGCAGTGAAACGATTCCTGGTACTGTGCGTATTGACGGGCCTCTCGGGCTTGTGCCTGGCCGCGGCGCGGGCGGAGTTTGCGATCGTGGCCAACACATCGTCGCTCAACCTGCGATCCGGCCCCGGATATGAATATCAGGTGGTCGGCTCGGCCGGCCGGAATGAATGGGTCGACATTCACAGCGGCACGAACGGATGGGATTATGTGACGGTCATCCGCACCGGCAAGAGCGGGTACATGGTCGACAGTTTTCTCAAACGGGCGCAGACGGAGAGCGGGCATGTCGGGGTCGTCTCCAACATGACGGCTTCCGCATTTCTGAACCTGAGGGAGTATCCCAGCTATTCGGCCCCGGTGCTGGGAATCTACTATAACGGCGACCTGTGCCGCGTCCTGGGCCATGAAAACGGCTGGTACCGGGTTGAAATCGAAGGGATGACCGGATATTTCCGCGAGGAATTCCTGAAGGTCAGCGGCGGGACGGACGCGCGCGTGATCGCCGCGAACGGCAAGCCGGTCAATCTCCGCAGCGGCCCGGCGATGACCTATCCGTCAAATGGTTCGCTGCCCGTGGGGACCCGGGTGACCGTGCTGATGAAAGGCAGCGGATTCTGGCAGGTGGAAGCCGGCGGCATGTACGGTTACATGTCCAGCGTATACCTGAGCGAGGGCGCCGGGGATGGAGGCGGTACGAAGCCGGCCGCCAGCGGCTACCTGGTGGTGGCCAACCCCGGAAACGGCAAGGTCAACCTGCGCGCGCAGCCCTCGCTGTCGGCCAAGGTGCTCGCCCAGTTTGAAAACGGGGTACGGCTGGAGGTGGTGGAAGGCGGCCTGACCTGGTGCCGGGTCTATTCGCAGGCCTCCGGCCTTTCGGGGTTTATCATGACGCGCTATACCAGGGTTTTCGGCCTGCCCGGCACGCCGGAAAAGGCGGTTGCGAACGGGAACAGCTACGTCAACCTGCGCGGCTCTCCGAACCTTTCCAAGGGGAAGGTGCTGGCACGCGTCCAGTCGGGAGAACGGGTCACCATCCTGGTCCCGGGCGACGAATGGTGCCAGGTGAAATACGGAGAGACCGTCGGATACATGATGACGCATTTTTTGAAATAAAGGAGTAAGACATGCTGGATTTTCTGAAAAAAATGTTCGGGATGGGCAACGACGCGCAGCTGAAGCCGCTGATCAAACAGGCGGAAGCCATCGAAGCGCTCGAGCCGCAGTTTGAAAAGCTGTCGGACGAGGCGCTGGCGCATAAAACCGAGGAGTTCAAGGAGCGCTTTGCCAAGGGCGAGACGCTGGACCAGCTGCTGCCGGAGGCGTTCGCGACCGTCCGGGAAGCGTCCAAAAGGACGCTGGGACTTCGTCCGTTCAAGGTACAGCTGATCGGCGGTATCGTCCTGCACCAGGGCCGTATCGCCGAGATGAAGACCGGTGAAGGCAAAACCCTGACCGCCACGCTGCCGGCTTACCTGAACGCCATCGCGGGCAAGGGCGTGCATATCGTCACCGTCAACGACTACCTTGCCAGCTTCCAGGGTGAAGAGATGGGCAAGCTGTACCGCTTCCTCGGCATGTCCGTGGGCGTGATCGTGCACGACCTGACCAACGAGCAGCGCCGCCAGGCGTACGCGGCTG
>CACXEB010000133.1 GCA_902766515.1 uncultured Eubacteriales bacterium | reverse complement strand
TAGTCTTCCAGCGACAGCGTGCGCAGGTAGATCTCCTGCAGGCCGACGCCCGCGCCGACGATCGCGCTGGCCATGGCCGCCGTCTGGTCCAGCTGCCCGTTGACCCGCAGCGTGCCGTCGGGCTCCACAGCGATATCCTTGACGCCGATGCCCGCCAGCGCCTGCATGGCCGCGGCGTTGTCGTCCACGCGGATCACCGCGTACTGGCCGCTGCGCTTGTGGAGCTCGTCCGCGCTGAACTCATCGAGCAGCGTGCCCTCGTTGATGATGCCGTAAGCGTCCGCCACCCTGGACAGCTCGTCCAGGATGTGGCTGGACACCATGACGGTGATCCCCTTCTCATCCCTGAGGCGCACCAGCGTCTGCCGGACCTCCACGATGCCCTGCGGATCCAGGCCGTTGATCGGCTCATCGAGGATGATCATCTTCGGCTCGCCGACCAGCGCCAGCGCGATTCCCAGCCGCTGCCGCATGCCCAGCGAATACGCGCCGGAGGGCTTTTTATTGTCGGTGTTTTCCAGGCCGACCATCTGCAGCAGTTTTTCCACATAGCCCTCGGGCTTGATGCCCATGGCGAGGCACTTGATCTTGAGATTCTCATAGGCGGAAAGCCGTATATACAAGCCGGGATGCTCGATCAGCACACCCACGTACCTGAGCATCCTGCCCATCTCGTATCCCGTCTTGCCAAACAGGGAATAGCTTCCCCTGGTCGGCGTGGACAGGCCGCTGATGATGCGCATGATTGTCGTCTTGCCCGCGCCGTTGCGGCCGATCAGGCCGTAAATCTGGCCTTCGCGGATATGCATGTTCACGTCCCTGACGGCTTCCTTATGACCGTAGACCTTGGTCAGGCCCTGTGTTTCCAGAATGTAGTCCATCTTGACCTCCTTGAAGCGATAAATGACGCTTCCAGTAATAGATACGCCCTTTCCGGCGCGATGTCACCCCACGGCAGGATTTTCCTGCCGCGGCGCCGGTTTTTTCATTAATACCCTTTCAAAAGCGAATGCGCGGCCCGATGCCGGTACGGGAAAAACGGCTGAAAAGACCTGCGTTCCAGGCCTTGCCGGCCTGCCCGCCGGTCACATAACAGCCGTGCCGGAACCGGTCAAAGATCGGCGCGTCCAGCCTGGCAGGATCCCCCTTGCCCGCTTCATCATACGCGCCGGCCATCAGGACGGGCATCGGATACACGGCCTGCAGCACGCCGGGATTCTTTTCATAGGAAATACCTCCATCACACATGTTTGCCATTCCGGCATGGATATGATATCATAACGCGGAAGCACTCGCAAGTCCCCGCATGCGGACAAGTTACTAGCGCAGAGGTGAAAAGTCATGAAACCCACTGGAAAAACTTCAAAATGGCTGGAAACGGCGTTCAGGCCCGACTCGAAATACGGCGCCTTCTTCCTGTCGATCATCACCTTCGGCCTGGCGTACGGCCTGTACAAGGGCGTTATTGACAACTACCTCGCGGAAATCGTCGGCATGTCCGAGTTTGACAAGGGCGTCTCTGAATTCTTCAGGGAGCTGCCCGGCCTGCTGCTGATCTTCATCCTGGCGGTGCTGTACACGTTTTCCGCGGAGCTGATCTACAAGCTGGGCGCGTTGTTCATGCTGACCGGCATGGCTGCGCAGGCCGTGGTGCCCGCCGGCCGGGTCATGGTCATCCTGTGCATCTTTGTCTATTCGCTGGGCGACCACATGCAGCTGGGCATGCGCAGCACGCTGTCACTCCAGTATTCCCGCGAGGGCAGGAATGGCGAAGCCCTGGGGCTGCAGCATGCCGCGCAGCAGATCGGTACGCTGGCGGGCTACCTGATCATCATCGGCACGTTCTTCCTCGTGAAAGCCTCGCCGGAGCTGTACCGGGCGGTCTTTGCCGTCAGCGCGGCGATCATCGGCCTGGGGTTTGTCTCCAGCCTGCGCATCAGGGGCGCCAGCGCCCCGGACGAGCACAAGCGCCGGTTCTATTTCAGGAAGAAGTATACCAAGTACTATATGCTCGAGGTCTTTTACGGCGCGCGCAAGCAGGTGTTTTTCACCTTCGGACCCTATGTGCTGGTGCTGTTCTACGGTGCGAGCGCGATGACGATCAGCATGTTGTTTGCCATCTCCTCCATCTGCGGCTTCTTCGCCTCGCCACTGGTGGGAAAGATCATCGACCGGTTCGGCTATAAGAAGGTGATGGTGGCCGATACGCTGATCCTGGTCATCGTCTGCTTTTTCTACGGCTTCGCGCATCATATTTTCCCGATGGGCGTCGCTTTCATCGTGTGCTGCCTGAACTATATCCTGGACTCCGTGATCTCTCTGGCCTCCATGGCGTCCAACGTGTATGTGCAGGATATTTCCGACAATCCGGACGAAGTCAGGGCCACGATCTCCACCGGCGTCTCCGTCAACCACCTGATCACCATCTTTATCGCCCTGTTCGGCGGATGGATCTGGAAGACGCTGGGCATCGAGACGCTGTTCATCCTCTCTGCCGTGCTCGGCCTGTGCAACAGCGCCTACGCCGCAACCATCAAACCAGCCGGACGGTCCTGACCGTCCGGCGCACCTGGGAGCGGTGAATGATGATGAATGTATATGTGCCGGAGTACTATCCGCAGTTCCGCTGCGCCGCTTCGGAATGCCCGCACACCTGCTGCGCCGGATGGGAAATCGATATCGATCCGGACAGCCTCTCGCGCTACCAGCGGATGACAGGCGCATTCGGGGCCCGGGTAAAGCAAAGCATCAGCCTGGATGGCACGCCCCATTTCATTCTGACGGAGCGCGAGCGCTGCCCTTTGCTCAACGGGCGCAATCTGTGCGACCTGATCCTGCATGAGGGCGAGGACGCGCTCTGCCAGATCTGCCGCGACCACCCGCGCTTCCGCAACTATTTCTCCTCGCGGGTGGAAATGGGGCTCGGTCTGGTATGCGGGGAAGCGGCCCGGCTGATCCTTTCCTGGCCCCGGCCGCTCAGGCTGATCCGCCTGGAGGGCGGCGGCGATGAGCAGCCGACGGAGAACGAGCGGTATCTTTTCGCCTTGCGGGACGATTGGCTTTCGTCGCTGCCGGAGGAAGGCCCCCTCACCCGCCTCATGGAGACGCTGATCTACCGCCACCTTGCCGACGCCCTCCTGGACGGCCGCCTGGACGAACGGATCTCCTTTATACAGCGCGC
>CACXEB010000132.1 GCA_902766515.1 uncultured Eubacteriales bacterium | reverse complement strand
CTTCGCCCCGGGCAGGGAAACATACAGCTGCGCGATTTCGTCGCCGTCTCTTTCCCCCGTATTTTTCACAGAAAAGCTGATGCCCTGCTTCGTGACAGCCAGATTGCCGTATTCAAACTGCGTATAGGAAAGCCCGTATCCGAAAGGAAATCGCACGGGCCTTTTTGACGTGCTGAAATACCGGTAGCCCACATAGATGCCCTCCCGGTATTCGCTAGCGGCTTCCTTTCCGGGATAATAACGGCTCACCGGCGTTTCGTCATAGAGCACCGGGAAGGTTTCAGCCAGCTTGCCGGCAGGGTTTGCTTCGCCCGCCAGCAGCCGCAGCAGCGCTTCAGCACCGGCTTCCCCACCCAGACCGCCGTAGACCAGCGCCCGGCAGCAGTCGATCCAAGGCATTTCCACGGCGCTGCCGCAGGACAGCACGGCAATCACCGGGACCGCCAGCGCGCCGAGCTTTTCGATCAGGCGGACCTGGTTGTCCGGCAGGCGCATGTGCGTCCGGTCCAGGCCCTCGGTCTCAAAGCCTTCGGGCAGGCCGATGTACAGCAGCACCGCTTCGGAACGTTTTGCCAGGCTGACCGCTTCTTCTTCAAGGGCGGCGTTTTCCTTGTCCAGCCGCTCGAAGCCCTGCGCATAGCCGATCTGATTCGGGAAAAACCGGGAAAGCAGCGGCAGTGTCTCGTCCACCTTCTGAGGGTTGACCATGCTGCTGCCCGCGCCCTGGTACCGGGGATGGGCCGCGAAATCGCCGATGACGGCAACCTTCGCCGTTTTCTTCAGGGGCAGGATATCGCGCTCGTTCTTCAGCAGCACGGCGCACTGCTCCGCGGCCCGCCGGACCGCTTCGTGATGTTTTTCGGAATCGACGGGTTCGGGCTTCACGGCCGTCGTCGTCAGGATGATCTCCAGCAGCTCGTCCACCCGCTGATCCACAATGTCTTCGGAGATCTCTCCCTTCCTGACGGCTTCCATCAGCTGGATGGCGCTGTCGTCGCCTGCGGCGGGCATCTCCAGGTTCATGCCCTGGCGTACGCCTTCCACGTAGCTGTTGCTGCCGCCCCAGTCGGTCACGACCATGCCGTCATAGCCCCATTCCCCGCGGAGGATATCGTATAGGTGGGCGTTTTCGTTGGTATAGGCGCCGTTCAGCCGGTTGTAGGAGGTCATCACGCAGCGGGGCCGGCCTTCTTTGATGGCGATCTCGAAGTTGGTGAGGTACAGCTCGCGGAGGGTGCGCTCATCCATCACGGAATCGCTGTGCATCCGCAGCAACTCCTGGCTGTTGGCGGCGAAGTGCTTGGCACAGGCCGAAACGCCGTGGCGCTGCACGCCGCGGATATACCCGGCGGCCAGCTTGCCGGCGAGATAGGGATCCTCGGAATAGTATTCAAAGGATCGCCCGCAAAGGGACGAGCGCTTCGTGTTCAGGCCCGGTCCCAGCAGCACCTGCACGCCCTGGCTGCGGGCGTCCGCGCCGACGACGGAGCCCATGGCCTCGGTGATTTCCGGGCTCCAGCCGTTGGCCAGGGTGGAGGCGGAGGGGATGCAGGTGGCCTTGGTAGAGGCGTTCAGCCCCAGGTGATCGCCTGCACCCGCCTGCTTGCGCAGGCCGCTGGGCCCGTCCGACAGGTTCATGCAGGGGATCCCCAGCCGCTCAATATCATGGGTCTGCCAGGTGGTTTTTCCGGACAGGATCCGGCATTTTTCCGCCAGGGTCATCTGGCTGATCAGATCGGCATGCTTCATACTTCTGCTCCTGGAATGTATGTTGTCGGCTTCAACTGGGTCATGGATGAATGGCAAAATCAGCGATAGACCGGGGCGGCAGCATCAAAGCGGCTTCCTGGCCGTCCAGCCGGATCCAGACGGGCGCGGCGGTCTCGCTGCGGTTGATCAGCACGCCGGTCAGCGTGCCGTCCGGCTGCTTCCAGGCGGTCACTTCGGTGTCCTCCCCGTACCGGGTGGCGGCGATGCGCACGGCGCCGGGCCGCACGGCATGGGCGAAGTGCTCAAAGTACCGGGAGATCAGGTGGGGCATCAGCTTCTTTTTCCGCGTGTCATACAGGAAAGGCGCCAGGCAGTAGTTGCCCACATAATTGGGCCCGCCGGTTTCGTCCAACAGCAGGTTCCAGTCGATGAAGGCGGAGATGCCGTGGTTCAGGTCGCCCATCAGCTCATGGCTGAGGTGCATTGCCGCGCCGCAGGCATCGGCGGGATCGAACTTGCTGTATTCGATGCAGCTTTCCGATACGATCAGCTTTTTGTCAGGAAACCGCGCCCGGCACAGGTCCAGGGCGTCGAAATGATCGCCGGAGTACCAGTGGAAGGCCGCGCCGGCCACCAGGCCGGTGGTTTCCTCGTCAATGATGTCCCGCATCCATTCCCAGACGCGCTCCTTGTTATGATCCCACAAATAGATCCGGATGTCAACCAGGCCGTGCTTTTCCAGTGCGGGCCGCATCACGTCCTTCAGGAAATGCTTTTCCTCCCGGGCGGTGAAGACGCAGGAATCCCAGACCTGTACGGCCTTGGGCTCGTTCTGCAGCGTCATGCCCACGACCTGGTAGCCGTGATCCCGGTACGCCTGAAGATAGCGGCACAGGTATTCCGCCCACAGCCCTTCGTATTCCGGCTTCAGGCTGCCGCCATGATCCCGCCGGCCGTTCGTCTTCATGTAGGCGGGCGGCGACCAGGGGGAGAGGATCAGCTTCAGCTTCCGGCCCGCCGCCTTTTCGGCGTCGTCCAGCATGGGCCACAGGTGCTTCTGTACCCGCTCCAGGGAGAAATCGCTGAAATCGGGCCGGGAGGAGGCTTCATACTGGCTGAGGGAGAAATCGCAGCTGTCGATGGGCAGGCGGATATACTGATAATTCATCCGGCCTTCCCCGAAGTAAGCGTCCATCAGCATGTGCTTCCGGGCGTCGTCCATCTGGTTGTAGGTGGTGCCGGCAGCCTCTGTGATGGCGCCGCCAAAGCCGTCAAAGGTCTGGTACGTGACATCCGGGTACAGGTTGATCACCCGGTTCTCCGTATCGCCCGGGCGGAACAGTACCGTCTGACGGAGATGCTGGTCCCACACGCCGCCGCCGTAGGTCAGGGACAGATCGATCGATTGATTCATCAGGCGTTTCCTTTCTTGCGGTCGGCGATCAGCTGCTGCTCTTCCTTGATATGCTTTTCCACGTTCAGGAACAGCAGTACCACGATCAGGATACCGTGGGCGAAGATCTCAAAGGCCAGGAAGAAGAAGCTGGACACCTGCTGATGGCTGAACGCGCCGCCGTCATAGAACAGGTTGAAGAAGGCCACGGCCAGGCCGTTGACCACCGTCAGGATGGTGGAGTACACGCTCATGGAGATGCCGTCCACCCGGAAGCCGTATCTGGCTTCCAGATGATCCAGCACGTCCGCGAACAGGGCCATCATGATGTACGCGCCCGGGATGGAAGAGAAACCCTTGAGCACCTGGCCGATGGTGACGACGATGAAATCCGAGGGCGCCAGCAGGCATACGATGCTGCCAATGATCGAGACCACGCAGCCCAGCATCACGAAGTTCCGCTTGCCGATCCTGTTGGCCACCGGCCAGGCGAACAGCATGCCGGCTGCCAGCGGGACGCCGCCGATCAGCGCCATCAGGGACTGCACGCCTTCTGCGTTCATGGTCTGGCCGAACACGGTGACGGAGGGGAAGAAGTCGTTGCAGAAGATGTTGAAGACGTAGCCGCCCTTGAACATGACCCCCGCCTGGTACAGGAAATAGAAGATCATGATGATCCACCAGTATTTGTCGCCGGCGGCGGCTTTCAGCTGCCGGGCGGTGGAGATGGTTTCCGATTTCTGGACCGGGGCGTTTTCGTCGATGTCCTCCTCGGTGATCCGTTCCCGGGTAAAGAGGTACTCCAGCAGGCAGCCCACGAAGGCGGCGATGGCGAAGATCAGCATGACGGTCTGCCAGCGGTTCTGCACGATCTGCTGGCCGATGCCCATTTCAATGCCCAGGGCTTCGCCGGACTTGATCCAGCCCAGGATGGCGGGCATCAGGATGCTGCTGACCAGGCCGTTGCCCGCCACCGCCGGGATATTGGCCACCACGGACAGCTTGCCCCGCTGGTCCAGGTCGCGGGTGGACAGGGACACCATCAGGTAATGGGAATTGGAATAGATGGGATTCGCCAAAGCGGCGAACAGGTTATAGGTGATCGCCATCCATGCCATGCGGAAGCCCATGGAGAAATAGGGGATGATGAACATCACGATGCCGGAGACGAGCAGCAGGGGACCCGCCGTCAGGATGAAGGGACGTGCCTTGCCCTGCTTCGTGCGCGTCCTGCCAAGGATGATGCCCACGATGATGTTGCTCAGCGCCATCGGGATGATGGAGATCAGCGGCAGCAGCACCAGGAACCTGCCGGACGCCACGATATCGTCATATGTGCGGTAGAAGGTCAGGTAGTAGGTGGAGACCACGCTGGTCATGGCCAGCACCAGCAGCGGCCCCAGGAAGTAGCCAAAGATCATCTCGGGCAGGGTGACCTTCTGCTTATTGGTCCGGGAATTGAGCAGGGGAAGATTCCAGAAGCTCTTTTTCAGGGCGGTCATTCGGCGAAGTCCTCCTTTGCCAGCCAGCCGTTTTTCAGGCAGCGGGAAAGATCCCAGCTTTCCTTCCAGCTGACGTCGGTGGGCTTTTCCCGGTCCCGCAGCAGCTGATAGTTCCAGTAGAACCAGCCGGCTGTCTCCTTCCAGGCGTCCAATTCCATCCGGGCGATGTGGCGGTACTTGGCCTTCTGCTTTTCGGCCCGGTCCTTCTGGGACATGACCGTTTGATCCATCTTGTTGGCATACTTGCTGCAGATGCACCATTCGCCCACGATGACCGGAATATCCTTCTGCGCCTTGCGCACCTGCATCATGCAGGCGTTCAGGTAGATCTGATAGACCCAGGGCTTGGCGATCGGCACGAAGTTTTCCATGGCGAAGATATAGATATGCGTATCCAGGGCCACGTTTTTGAAGCCTGCCTGCCGGAAGAACCCGTTCCAGGCCGTGCAGCGGAAACCGTCATGGAACACGACGGTCTTCTCCTCCGGCAGGTATTTCCGGATGCGCTGGTAAGCCCTGGTGTAGAAATCCTGCAGGAAGGGCAGCGGCACATAGCCGGAGCCCCTGGCTTCTTCCTTGTCCTCCGCTTTGCCGGTGGAGGGAGCGGTGATGTACACGATCCAGCTGATGGGCTCGTTGAGCACCTCGATCCCGTACAGGCCGGGGCGCTTGCCGTACCGCTCCGCCAGCCGCTCCAGGACGGTCAGGGCGAATTCGACTTCGTCCGGATATTTGTACCATTTGCATACGCCGGTGATGCCCCCGTTGTCATAACCGTTCTGGCTGTAAGGGACGGTATGCAGATCCAGCAAAACTTTCAGACCGTATTTCTCTGCCCAGTCCAGCGCCTTGTCAACGTATTCGATGCAGCCCACAAAGGGCAGGCGGTCGCCGAATACGAAATAGGGAACGGGAAGACGGACGGTGTCCAGTCCGTTTGCGGCGATGAACCGGAAGTCGTCTTCGGTCACATAGGTATCCCGGTGCTGCCTGAGCCTGGCGGCAAACTTGTCCGCGGGCAGCTTGCGGGCCAGCCAGGTTTCATCCTCCGCGCCGGTATCCTCAAACAGCTCCGGTGACATCCATTTTTCCAGCACCAGCCAGTTGCCCAGGTTGGTTCCGTGAATCTGTTTCATGGCGTCCTCCTGTTATTTCGCGAAGGTATCGGCAGGGATCGTGTAATCGCCGGTCAGCTGGTCGCTGTCAGAGTAAGCGTAATGCAGCTTGATGGGGTCGCCTTCGCCGACGGACTGCTTGCCGTTCTTGTCAGTCAGGGTGAGCACGCCGTCCACATAGGACCAGGTGCCCAGGTCTTCGATGGAGTAGGCCGCAAACCAGAAGCGGTAGGTGCCGTCCGGGTTGAAGGTCATCTCCGTGCCGCCGTCGTCGGAGGGGATGACGGCGGGCTCGGACAGGAGGACAGCCGGCGCTGCTTCGGCGGCAGCGGGTGCTTCGGCAGGGGCTGCTTCTTCTTTAGTAGCAGCCGGAGCGGCAAAAGTGCTGGCAGGGATGGTGTAATCGCCAGTCAGCTGGTCACTGTCAGAATAAGCATAATGCAGCTTGATCGGATCGCCTTCTCCAGTGGACTGCTTGCCGTTCTTGTCGGTCAGGGTGAGCACGCCGTCCGCATAGGACCAGGTGCCCAGGTCTTCGATGGAGTAGGCCGCGAACCAGAAGCGGTAGGAGCCGTCCGGATTGAAGGTCATCTCCGTGCCGCCGTCGTCAGAGGGGATGACGGCGGGCTCGGACAGGAGGGCGGCAGCCGGTGCTACAGCAGGCGCTGCTTCTTCTGAACTGGCAGCTTGCGCAGCGAAGGTGTCCGCGGGAATGGTGTAATCGCCGGTCAGCTGGTCACTGTCAGAATAAGCATAATGCAGCTTGATCGGATCGCCTTCTCCAGTGGACTGCTTGCCGTTCTT
>CACXEB010000131.1 GCA_902766515.1 uncultured Eubacteriales bacterium | reverse complement strand
CTACCTGCTGGATGACGCCGGCAGCGGCTACGGGATCGCCCGCGACGCCCTGCTGGCGGTGGCAGCGGCCTCGGACGGCGTCGGGCCCGACACACCGCTGACCGGGCTCGCCCTGGCATTTTTCGGGGCGGATGCGCCGCGCGGCCTGATTCCGCTCCTGTATGCGCCGTCCTGCACGCCGGATCGGGTGGCGGGTTTTGCCCGGCTGGTGCTTGCCCAGGCGGAACAGGGCGATCCGGTGGCCGGGCGGATCCTGCGGGACCAGATGGACCGGCTGGCCGCGCTGGCGGACGCGCTGTTCCGGAAAGCGGATGCGGCGCGGCTCGTCGGCCTGTACGGCGGGATATTCGCCCACAGCGCGGCCGCCCGGGAGGCCTTCGGCGAAAGCCTGCGGTCCCGGCTGCCGGAGGTCCGTTTCCGCGCGCCGGAATACCCGCCGGAGCTGGGCGCCGTCATCCACCTGATGCGCAGGCGGGGGCCGGTGCCTGAGGAGGCGCTGGAGCGGATGAAACAGACAAGCCGGGCGGTTTACCAAGCGATGAGAGGGACTCAAGGAGGCTGAGCATGAGCGCGATCGATACCTATTTTGACAACCTGGAAGCGATCCTGGACAGGACGCTGCGGTCCCAGTCCGGCGCCATGGAGGAAGCGGCCCGCCATATTGCGGACAGCCTGCGGCAGGGCGGCATGGTCTACACCTTCGGCACGGGCCACGGCCACCTGCTGGCGCTGGAGGTCTTCTACCGGGCGGGCGGCATGGCGCGCGTCTGTCCGGTCATGGACGAGAAACTGATGCTGCATGTCAGCGCGGCGGGCAGCACCCGTGAAGAGCGCCGGGAAGACTGGGCCGAGGTGCTCCTGCGCCGCTACCCGATGAAGGCCGGCGATGTGCTGATCGCCATCTCCAACTCGGGCCGGAACGCGGCCCCGGTCATGCTGGCCCGGGCAGCGCGGGAGCGGGGCGTGTACGTCATCGCCCTGACCAGCCTTGCCCATACCAGGGCGGTGACCGCCCGCAACAGCCTGCACCGGCGCCTGTTCGAGGAAGCGGACCTGGTGCTGGACAACGGCGGTGTGCTGGGCGACGCGTCGGTGGCCTTCCCGGACGGCTCCATGGTCGGCCCGACCTCGACCGCCGTCGGCGCCGCCATCCTGCAGGCCATCGTATGCCGGGTCAAGGAGCTGTCGCTCGAAGGCGGTTTCGAGGCGGACTTCTTCAAGTCCAGCAACGTGGACGGCGGCGATGCCTGGAACGACCGCCTGATCGCCGAGTACGGGGATATGATTCCGGGGCTGAAGTGAAGCGCTGTGGAAGGAGGTGCGCCGGATGCGCGCTGGTTTGGGCCGATTTGAACTGACGCCGCCGATGGGGGTGGAGCTGGCCGGCTATGGGTATTACCTGGGCCGCTGCGCGGTCTCTGTGCGGGATCCGCTGTACGCGCGGGCCTTGTATATAGAGGATGGCGATGAGCGCGCGCTGGTCATCAGCTGCGACTTGCTCGGGCTGAGCCGGGAGGTCTGCGAAGGGGTGTTCGCGCACGCGGAGGCCGCCGGGATCCCGCGGGAGCGCGTGCTGATCGTCAGCATCCACACCCATACCGGCCCCACGATCAAGTACCATGAGGGCTGCGGGTACGTGAACGCGGACTATGTCCGCACCGTCGCCCCGGCCATCTGCCGCGCCGTGGACGCCGCGATGGCCGACGCGGACGAGGTGGCGGCGCTCCGGTTTATCCACGCGCCCTTTGAGGACCATCACATCTACAACCGCACCATTCCGGACGGCCCGGTGGACCGCAGCACGCGGGGGTTCTTTTTTGACCGGAAGGCCCGGCCCCCGATCGCCGTTGCCAGCGCCGCCTGCCATGGGGTGTTCCGGGGGCGGGTGAAGACCGTATCGGCCGACTTCGCGGGGGAAATATGCCGCCTGCTGGAGGCAAGGGGCATGCGGGCGATCTACCTGAACGGGCTGTGCGGCGATATCGATCCCGTCCGGATGAACGACGACCTGCTGGCCTCCTTCGCCCGGCTGGTGGTCACGTCGCTGGACGGCGAGCGGACGGAACTGCCGCTGACGCTCGGGGGCGGCAGCTTTTCCGACGTACTGCGGCTGATGCCGGTGACACGCGATGATATCCGCGGGGCGGCCGCCCGGGCGGTGGAAACCGCCGGCGGGCCGGACAGGCCCGCGGCGTACGTGGCGATGATCTGGGAGCGGGAAATGCTGGCCCGCTTTGATACCCTGCGGGAGGAAGAACCGATCACCGTCAAGTACCTGCTGCTGGGCGGCGTGCCGGTGCTGGCGCTGCCGTTCGAAGGCTTTACGGAGATCGGCATGGACATCCGCCGCCTGAGCGGGCGCGGGGACGCGCTGGTGCTCGGCTGCGCGGAGGAGCTGCTGGGCTACCTGCCGACCCGGGACGATATCTCCCGCGGCACCTACGCGGCGCTGGAGTCCACCTTCCTGTACAAGCGGCTGCCGGTGGTGCCCGGCGAGGCGGAGCGGCTGGGGGAATCCATCGGTGAGCGCCTTCGAGGCGCCATCGGATGAACTGCCCTCCGCCGCGAAAAAATGTTTCTATTTCCAGCAAACTATGGTACACTGTGATTGTCCGGCGACGCCGGACGGAATATTGATTCACACTGCTTTCGACGTCAGTATCAGAAAGGATGAGGCTGCATGATTACGCTTGAAAACGAACGGCTGCGGGTTGTGGTCAACCCCCTGGGAGGCGCCCTGAACTCTGTCTATGGCAAGCAGACGGGCACCGAATACCTCTGGCAGGGCGATCCGGCCTACTGGGCCAAGCAGGCGCCGAACCTGTTTCCCTTCGTCGGCCGCCTGCATGAAAAACGGTATACCCTGCACGGCAAGTCCTACGATATGCTGATCCACGGCTTTTTGCCGACGACGCCCATGGAGACGGAGCAGACCGCCGCGGACAGCTGCGTCCTCGTGCTCCGGGACAACGAGGCGACCCGGGCCTGCTATCCCTATGCGTTTGAGTACCGCGTCCGCTATGCGCTGGACGGCAGCCGCCTGCTGATCAGCTATGAGGTGACCAACCGGTCGGATGAGCCCCTGTACTTCGGTGTCGGCGGGCATCCGGGCTTCAACGTGCCGCTGGAAGCGGGCCTTGCGTACGAGGATTACGCCCTTACCTTCAGCGAGCCGTCCGCGCCGGACCTGGTGGGCTTCTCGGAGAACGTGCTCGTCGATGGCACCCGGACGCCCTATGCCCTCAAGGACGGCGTCGCCATCCCGCTGCGCCATGACCTGTTTGACCGGGACGCGGTCGTCCTGGCCAACGCGCCCCGGGACGTGACCCTGTCCAGTCCCAAGGGACAGCGCGGCGTGCGCGTGACCTGGCCGCAGATGGCCTATATCGGCTTCTGGTCCAAGCCCAAGAGCGACGCGCCCTACGTCTGCATCGAGCCCTGGAGCGTCCTGCCGGGCCGCGAAGGCGTGGTGGAGGACCTGGAGAAAATGCCGGACCGGACGCCGCTCATGCCCGGCGAGACCAGCGTCAACGCCTGGACGATCGAAGTGTGGTGACGGCGATGGGCAATCATTGGAACGACTTTGACACAGGCGCCTATGCCGGCCTGGTCGCGGAGACGGTATCCTTCACGGGCCACGACGGCAAGCAGGTCCGCGGCTATTGGTCGCGGCCGCTGGGCGGGGACAGCCAGCCGGGCGTCGTCCTCATCCCCCACATGCCCGGCTGGGACGAGTGGTGCCGGGAGACCTGCTGCCGCCTGACCAGCCACGGCTACAGCGTCCTGTGCCCGGATATCTACCAGGATTACGGCACCGGGAAGCCGCCGGAGGTGTCCCAGCGGATGCGCGAGGCGGGCATGGTGAGCGATGCCAGCGTCATGGGCGACACGGCGGGCGCGCTGGCCTTCCTGCGCTCCCAGCCCCGGTCCAACGGCCGGGTCGGCGTCATCGGCATGTGCTCGGGCGGGCGCCACGCCTTCCTGGCGGCCTGCACGGTGCCCGGCTTTGACTGCGCGGTGGACTGCTGGGGCGGCGGCGTGGTCGCCGGCCCGGACCAGCTGTCGCCCGCACGGCCCGTCGCGCCGATCGATTATACCGACCGGCTGCAGATTCCGCTCCTGGGCATCTTCGGCAATGACGACAAAAACCCGTCCAGGCAGGACGTGGACATCCTGGAGGAGCGCCTGAAAGCTGGCGGGAAGGACTATGAATTCCACCGCTACGACGGGGCAGGGCACGGCATCTGGTACTATGACCGGCCGATGTACCGGCCCGAGGCGGCCATGGAAAGCTGGAACCTCACGCTGGACTTTTTCGACCGGCATCTGAGGCCGGCTGAATAAACCCAAAACAAAACGGAGCCTGCGAGCATCGTCCTTGAAGGGGACGGCCCGCAGGCTCCGTTGCTTTGTTACAGGTTCAGCATGATGATGCTGGCCGCGGAGAGGACGATGCCGGCGATCTGCGCCGGCGTGAGGCGCTCCCTGAACAGCACGCAGGAATAGAGAACGGACAGCACCAGCACGCCGCCGTTGTCGATCGTGTACAGGATCGGCGCTTCCACCAGCGTCAGGACATAGAGCAGCAGGTGGGCGGCGACGGTCGCGCTGACGCAGCACAAAAGCAGGTATATGAGGGGCGTCCGGGGAATGCGGAAGCTGGCCGCCAGCGACCGGCGGTCGCGGACCGTCTGCAGCCCGGCGTACAGCAGGGCCATGCCCAGGTAGGTCAGGATGATCATCTCGTTCCGCTCGGTGCCGTTCATCAGCTGCTGCTGCCAGTTCATGATGATGCCGTACACGCCGTTGGCGACAAACAGCAGCGCGCACCACAGCAGGAAGCGGCCCGAGCTGCCCTTCAGCGTCAGCCCCTTGAGGTTCAGCAGCACGAAGGCGATGAGCATCATGACGATGGCCGCGATCTGGAGCAGGCTCAGCGTTCCGCCCAGGAACAGCACCTGGTGGAACAGCGGCAGGACGATGCCGCCGAACAGCACGCAGATCATCTGGAAGGAGTAGGAGCCGGACCGGCTCGCCTCGATCATGGCGGTGTTGTATGTCAGCAGGACGATCGCGTTGACCAGGCCGAAGGCCAGCGTCGTCCCGGAGGGGGCGAAGCGGAACCCGGACAGGATCAGGGTGGCGATCCCGGCGAACGCGCCGTAGGTGATCGAAAAGACCGTGGACGTCGCGGCGGCGCTGCTGCCGGTGTTTTTTTCGGAAAACAGCTTGCAGAACAGCGACTGGAAGGAAAACAGAACGGTCATGGCCGCTACCAGCAGCACTGTCATGGCATGGACCCCCTTTGT